>JAGADP010000051.1 GCA_017828885.1 Oscillospiraceae bacterium
ACTCCGTTTCTTCGCCCGCTTGCTCCCAATGGCTTCGCCAAAGGTCGCAACGCTTGGCAGTTTATCACATCGCCGCTAAAGCGGCTCCTGTGCAGTTCTCCGGTGTTTCATAGGAGAGTGCTGGAGGAATGCTACGATCCGCCAGTTGGCAGACAATAGGTCAGAGCACTCAGTCAGTCATGTATCTATAAGTGACTGACCGCCGATGCTATTATCGTTCAGTTATGATACAATAAGCTAATGCACTCACGCACTCACTCACTTGTGTCCTTATAAAAGTGAGCAAGTGTACTATTGTCTGAAACCCCGAAGCGAGAAACAGGAGCAGCTTGCTGCGATGTGCTAAGAAAAAACAACGATGCCCCCTTTGCGTAAGCATTGGGGGCATGTGGTCGTTAGGATGGTGCAGTAACAAATTGCGAAGCAACCTGCCAGCGGGGGCTCCCCGCTAACGGTGGTGGCCGCCTCCGCCGTGGCCTCCGTGGCTATGGCCGCCGCTGTGATGGCTGCCGCCGGAACGGTGGCCGGAGCCGCTGTCGGAATTGAGCGGCACCTTGGAGGTATGGGCGTGGACGAAGTTGTCATACTGGTTGTAGAATTCCACATTCTTCCGGTTGACGTAATTGGTCGGGGAGAGGGAATACTTGAACTTGTAGCGGCTCTTGACGGCGAAGAATACGATCACCGCCACGAGCAGGCCGACCATCGTGAACATGAACGTGATCATGATGATGACGGAATTATCCCGGTAGGGCTTGCTGTTGGACGTTTTGACATTGCCGTCCTCGCCCATCGTGTAGTAGAGCCGTGTCTCATCATCATAGTAGAAATAATGCTCCGGGATGCCGGCGTCGAAGTAATACTCGACCTCCTCGGCGAACTGCATGACAGCGCCCGGTACATCCTCGCTCCCGATCGGGTAGAGGTAGGGATCCATTGCATCGAACATCGCGTCGATGCGGTCATCCTCCGCGGAGTTGGTGTAGAAGAAATGCGCCATGCCGCTGGTGGTGATGTAATCATACGGGGAATAGCCCTTCAGATCCATGTAGTAGAGCAGACCACTGCTGTTCTTGCCGAAGAGCTCGTCATAGCTGGTGACGGCAAGGGATTCGATGGTGATGTCGGTACGATTCTCGACGCCGATCACCACGGCGACATTCATGTTGGTCTTGCTGGCCGCCTTTTGCAGACGGTTGAGGCAGGCATCATAGTCCTTCCCGAGCCGGCCGCTTTCGTCATAGATCACAGCCTTGGCGTCGGCCGCCTGTACCGTGAACGGACAGAGCAGCGGCAGCAGCATCAGCAGCGGGAGCATCAGAAACAGCAATCTCTTTTTCATGCCAGCAGCCACCCCCAGAACAGCCCCATCAGGGCGAATGCGCCTGCAACGGCTGCACAGACAGCGAGCAGCTTTCCGGTCGCAAGCGGCGGCGTGCCGGCCTGTTTGCCGGTCTGACCGTTGATGGCAAAGCTATATTGCTTGCCCTGGTACTGGTACGTCATGAACCAGACGGGCAGCAGCATGTAGAGCCAGTCTGTCCGGAGCACCTGCATATCCGACTGGGTCACGCGCACGGAGTCATAGCCGGACATGGAGCCCCGCAGCAGCGCATCGCTGCCGTTGACCGCACGGTTGCGGATGCGGGGGAAGACCTGTGCCTTGTTGACATCGTATTTGTCAGAGAGGAAGCCGCTGAGATAGGCCATCTCAAAATCTACCGCGCCGTCATAGTCAAACGGCTCAATGGCCTCCATCAGTTCATCCTCGATCTTGCTGGAGCCGTCAGCAGGGATGCCGTGGAAATGGATGCCCGCATCGCGGAACACGTCGAACTCCTTGACCTCGGTGTAGCGGTAGCCGCCCGATGTCCAGGAACGGGATTTCTTGCAGACCGCGCGCATCACGCCGTGAACGCTGGAGTCTGCGACCCAGAAGGGCACATAGACGCCCGCCATGTGAAGGAGCTGGCTCTCGCTCATGAAGTCCTTCGGGAGGAACCAGCGCTTCTTGCACCAGTTCCGGAAGACAGCCTCGGCATCCTGGCGTGTGATCTGGAACGGGATGACTCTGGCCGGACGGTATTCGCCGTCGAGCCGTCCCTTGAGAACGACCGGATTATGGCAGTAATAGCACTCCGTGGCGGCGGTGTTCTTGTCGGTGACAAGCTCCGCACCGCAGCTCGGGCAGACATAGAGGTTGTTGCCCTCGGCAAATTCCTCGCGGCGGGGGCGTTCCTGCTTTTCCTTCTCGTTCATCTGCTCATTGGCGGCCTTGCATTCCTCCGGCGTGAAGAAACTCTCGCAGTATTCGCAGACAAAGCCCTGCTTCTTCGGATTGAACCGCAGCTCAGCCGCGCAGTTCGGACATTTGTACTGCTGGACATCTTCGGACATATCTTCACCTCCAAGTACGATTTGGGAATAGTCGGCTTACGCCGACTTAGGAGGGGCTGCTCGCTCCTCCTGCACCTGCATCTTTGTTGTGGGTCTTACGTGATCACGGCATGCACACGCACCCAGAATTCCACCGTATCAACGTCATGCTGGTCAAAGCGGCAATACCACGATTCAACTTCCCTGTCGAGCATATCAGCCGCATGTTCCGTGAGCCGGTTGGCCTCTACGACCGCTGTGGACGCCGGGAGCTGTTCATAGCAGTAGAGATAGAAATACGGTCTGTGACCGGGATCCTCTGTGATGTTCCCGGAATTGCTCTCAATAAATTCGCGTACAGTCATTACAGTTTGCGGTTATCGACAACACGCTTGGCCTTGCCCTCGGAACGCGGCAGCGTCTTGGGCGGTACGATGGTGGTCTTGACCTTGATGCCGACAACAGACTTGATCTGGTCGGTGATGTACTTCTGGAGTCTCTGCATCTCGCCGAGAGAATCGGTGGAGGTGAAGACCTCGCCGGTCATCTCGACCTTGACCTCGAGGGTATCGGAGTTGTTCACGCGGTCAACGACGAGCAGATAGTTCGGGGAAGCGCCCGGTGTTCTGACGAGAACGGTCTCGATCTGGGACGGGAATACATTGACACCGCGGACAACGATCATGTCGTCGGTTCTGCCGGTGATGCGTCCCATGCGGATGGTCGTTCTGCCGCAGGCGCACTTCTCATTGTAGAGCGTGCAGATGTCGTGGGTACGATAGCGGAGCATGGGCATGCCCTTCTTGGTGAGGGTGGTGAACACGAGCTCGCCGGGGGTGCCGTAGGGGAGCTGCTCGCCGGTGACGGGGTCGATGATCTCGGCGATGACGTGATCCTCGTTGATGTGAGAGCCGTTCTTGTGGCCGCACTCGAAGGCAACGCCGGGGCCTGCGATCTCGGTCAGGCCGTA
>JAGADP010000052.1 GCA_017828885.1 Oscillospiraceae bacterium
AGGATCATCTCGTTCATGCCGAGCACGGCATTGATGGGCGTCCGTATCTCGTGCGACATCTGCGCCAGGAATTCGCCCTTGGCCTTGTTGGAGGCGTCGGCGGTGGATTTTTCGAGCTTGAGGATCTCGGCCTCGTACTCTTTCTGGCGCTCGCTGGTGCGAAGCGCTTCTGCCACGCGCTGGCTCTTCTGCTCTTTGCGGTAGGCGTAGGCATAGAACAGGGCGAGCAGCAGGAACACGATCGTATTGGCGGCAATGTTGATCGCAAGCTGTTCATAGACATCCTTGAACAGCTCGTCATTCCCGACGGCGATCACCAGATACCACTGATCCATGAGCGTGTCGGTGAAAACCGTGCTTTTCTCGCCGTTCAGACTTGATTCAAAGCGCTTTCCCTTATGGGCGGTGAGCTTGTCCATCAGCTCTGCGCCGCCGGCCATATCGCGGATGTTGGTGCCGTTGAGGGAGATGTCCGGATGGGCGATGACTGTGCCGTCCTGGTCGAGGATGAAGCCGTAGCCCTGGCCCTTGATGTCTGTCTGGGAGATGATCTCCTGGACGCGGGTCGTGATGACGTCGATCGCAACGACGTTCTTGCTGTCGGACAGCTTCTTGCAGACGGAGATGACCATGCTCCCGGTCTGCGCATCGACATAGGGCGGCACGATCACGATGCCTTTGTCAGAGGTGGTCGCGATCTTGTACCAGTCGCGCTGTGTCGGGTCGTAGTCCTCAGGCGGCTCCCAGCCGAGACCGTCGAGGTATTCGCCGGAGATGTAACCGTACAGGCCGGTATAGTTCTCGTCGAACTGGCTTTTGTGGTTGACAGTCTCCACCATGAGGAAGTCCAGTATCTCCGAATTGGGCGTGTCGCTCTTCACCATGAAATCGACCGAATCAGCCGTGACCCACAGCACGCTCTTGGTCGTGCCGAGGTAGTTGTCGATGGTGGCGGAGATGCCGGAGAGCTTGTCCTCGCCGACCTCGTAGATATTAGTGACGGCGATCTGGTAGAACAGTGCGGAGGTGTAGGTGACCATCAGCACCATCAGCAGGAAGGTGATCGCCAGCGGAAGTGTCAGCGTCAGTTTGTTTTTCTTCATTGCAGCATACCTTTCATCAAAAAGGATGGATGTCCTGTGAAAGAGAGCATTTGCTCTGCTATTACTCATTATAGCACAGAATCTGCACTTTTTCAAGAGAATGTTATAATAATAACGTGCATTGTCAAAAAGCCATAGCATCCCTGTGGGGGAGTGCTATGGCTTTTACATTCCTTTGGAGCTACCGCACATGATAATAGAACGAATCTGCGGCTTCTCTGTCCTTGCCGGTGAAAATGCGCCGGGTGAGCTTGCGGTTCTTGATGAGATACCAGTCGCCGAACTCGTCGAATTTCCGGCTCGATGTCAGGATATAGGCATGCTTCAGCGTGCCGAACTGCTTGCCGCATTCCTGACCGTAGCGGTGCAGTCTGACGGCAAAGTCCATATCCTCAAGGCTCACAAGGCTCTCGTCAAAACCGCCGACCGCCTCAAAGGTCTTCTTGTAGCACCAGAACATCCCGCCGGACAGCGCTGCGCCGGCTTTCATCATGATGGGGATGAGGTTGACAGCCACGTAGAGCCCGGAGCAGAGGATCCCGAGGGATACCCGGTCAAATTCCGAGCGTGTACCGCCGCCGATGTAGCGCCCGCTTTGCAGCATGGTGCGGATCTCGGACAGGGCATCGGTGGTCATCATGCTGTCGGCGTCGATGGTGACGATGATGTCTCCCTGCGCCGCCCGGACACCCGTGTTGCGGATGGCGGCGATGCATTTTTCGTCATTGATGAGGACTTTCGCGCCGAGGCGCTTGGCGATCTGCACTGTCCTGTCAGTGCAGCGGTTGGCGACAACGATCATCTCCACGGTATCCGGCTTCACGCGCTTGGCAGCGGCGATCACGGAGCGGAGACATTTGCCGATGTACTGTTCCTCGTTATGTGCGGGGATGATAACGGAAAAACGATATTGCATACTATTCCTCTTGCTGCTGCGATGCCTTCATATCAGCCTTTTTCTGGTACATGGCATCGTCAGCGCGTTCAAATACGTCCTGTGTATGGAGGTCGGAGCCCGGTTCAAATACCGAGAGACCCGCTGCCACGGTCACGAGCCCCTTGCGGAGGTGCTCCTCCTGCTGTGTCTGGAGAGCTGCCATCAAAGCATCGCGATTCTCGTAATCATGGCCTTTCAGGAGGATGGCGAATTCATCGCCGCCGATCCGGAAAACGGGGGAGTGCTTGAAGGCGTCGCAGATCATCTTGCAGGCGCTTTTGATGAAGGCATCGCCGGCGCTGTGACCCTGCGTATCGTTGACTTTTTTCAGGCCGTTCACGTCGCAGACAACGACCGCAAACGGCGGTGCCTGCTCCTTGCTGATGAGCTCGTCCATCTCGGACTCGGCCTGTACGTAGGCATGCTTGTTCCGGACGCCGGTGAGCGCATCCTGCTGCGCCATAGCCATTGCGCTGCCGAGCGCCTCCTGATA
>JAGADP010000053.1 GCA_017828885.1 Oscillospiraceae bacterium
AAAAACCCCGTTTTGTGCCTTCGGCACTTTTTTGACAGACTGAGGAGACATGGCGGTGTGCCATGTCTCCTTTTTTTTCTATGATCCGGTCGTTTCCTCGCTTATGCGACCGGTGCCACCAGAATGCGGCCTGTGCCTCTGTAGACATTGACCAGACCCTCGCCGGATGCGGCAGAGCCGACCAGCGTCTTGGTGGTTCTCTCCACGGTGAACTGAAGGCCGGTAGACCATGCGATCGCCATGTTGCCGTCGATCTTGATGGTGTCATTGTCCAGATCAAAGACGATGAGCTCGCTCTCCGGCACTCTGCTCTCCAGTGCGACAATGCCGTTGCCCTGGAGGGACAGGCTGAACAGTCCGGCACCGCCGAGTGCTGCGGAGCTCAGGTTGGTGCGGGCGACGGTCTTCATGTTGACGGTATCGTCACAGGCCAGGAACATGCCGTCCTCCACGATCATGGAGCCGCCCCAGTCTGCGAGGTTCTGGAGGATCAGGTACTTGTAGGTCGGTTCGAGGATCACAGAGCCCACACCGGTATAATGCGGCTTGATCGCACTCTCGCCGGTCACGGAGCCGCCGAAGATCTTCTTGGCCAGATCGCCTGCGCCCTTGACATCGGTCGATACATCGACATTGCCGACCATCATCTGCATGGCACCTGCCTGCATGATGACGCCGGTGTTGTTCAGCGCAACGGAAAGCTGTCTCTTTCTGAAATTCATCTGCGCAGCATAGAACGATGCCTCTGCTGTGGCGGGATTCACAGATACATCCCGCGCATACTCCACGATGGAAAACGCACCGAGTCTGCTGACGACGCTTCTTACGCCGCTGGCTTCTTCAAAATTCGACTTGATTGACATGTTGATTTCCTCCTGACATTTTCAATTTGATGGGTAAGATCTATTTCACGACTGTCACTTTGACGCCGCATACCCCGCATGGCCTGCTGCTTCCTCAAGTGCCGCAAGCAGCGCCTCATGGTTAGCCTCGATGTAGGCTTTGTCCGCCTGCTTGGCGGCGTCCTCCATACTGCCGGCCAGATCGGCAAGCGATGCCGCGCCCACGGTCACGCATGCCTCCCGCAGATCATGGGAATAGACGCGGTAGCCGTCCCACATCCGCTTTTCGAGCGCCATATTGAGCTTGGCGCAGCGCTTTTCCGCCTGGGTGGAGAAGTCGAGCAGCATGGACTTGTAGAAGCCCGCATCCCCGAGACAGCAGCGGAGCCCTGCCTCTGTGTCAAAGCCGACCGCCTGCAAACGCTCCATCGGATCCTCCGGCAGCGGCGGCGGTTCGGGGGCTGCCTCCGGCTCTGCGGCGGCTTCCTCCGGTTCCGGTGCCTCCTCCACAGGGTCAGGCTCACCCTTTTCAAGCAGCAGGAGCATCAGATCGGCATACTGCGGATCGAACTGCGTTCCCCTGCCGTCCTCGAGCGCCTGACGGATCTCGCTCATGGGCAGCATCTCGCGGTAGCTGCGCTTTTCCGACATGGCAGCGCATGCATCCGCCACGGCAAGGAGCCGTACCTCGGCGGGGATGTCGTTCCCGGCGATGCCGTCCGGATACCCTGTGCCGTCAAAATGCTCATGGTGCCATCTTGCGGCAGCAGCAAGCCCCTGCACGGCCTTGATGTCCTTCAAAAGCGCATAACCGCGCATGGCATGGGCTCTGACAGCGGCAGTCTCCTCCTCCGTGAGCGCCTCCGGCTTGTTGATGATCTCGGCCGGCACGTCCATGTTGCCGATGTCGTGGAGCAGTCCCATCAGATAGACGCGCTCCTGTGCATCCGCCGGGAGCTTGGCAGCCTGTGCCAGCTTCTTGGCGCACTGTGCCGTCCGGAGCGCATGGCCGGCGGTGGTGCGCTCGCCCTCTGCAAAGCTGTTGAGCATCCCCGCCAGCTCCTCGCAGAGCGCCTTGTACGGCGTGTTCTGCTCCGGGGCGGGTGCAGTTGCCTTCGGCTTTTCCGGCTGTTTGATGCCGCCGCGCAGACCCGCCAGCTCGAGCGTGTTGCGCACGTTCAGCAGCAGCACCGAGGGGGTGAAGGGCGTCACCACGAAGCCCTCTGCACCGGCGGAGACCGCCTTGGTCTCGTCCTCGGCATTGTATTTCTCGATGAGCGCGAGAACCGGTACATTGGCGCCGTTCGGGAGCGCCCGGAGCTTTTGCAGCGTGGCAAAGCCATCAATGCCGGTCAGGTGCAGATCGAGTAAGATCAGATCGGCCTTCTCGCTCTTCATGAAAGCCAGCAGCGCCTCGCCCGAGCTCAGGCAGCCCACACGGTAGCCGCTCGCTTTCAGGATGCGCTCCGCCGTCCGGCGGTGGAAGCCGTCACCATCTACTACAAGGATCAGTTCTTGCATCAGTATCCCCTCCTGTCTGGGTTTTTCTTCATTATAACACATCCTTCCCTATAAGTCAAATACATTCTGCCAACAGGATTGACATTTGATAGACCCGACCCGTTTCAAGGACTGCCCCGGAGGAAAACCGTCTGCACCTCCGCAAATTACCCCTTGCACTTTTTTCCGGAGTGTGGTATAATAATAGT
>JAGADP010000054.1 GCA_017828885.1 Oscillospiraceae bacterium
AAGATCCTTGACGAGCTCCTGGATGCGCTCGAACAGCATTACGGCTGCAAGCCCATCATCTACACCACGGCGCGGGCGTATTACAGCTACATCCTCGGTGGGGATTACGGGCAGTATCCGCTGTGGATGCGAGACACGAATATGAAGCCCCTCGTCAAGTGGAAATTCTGGCAGTATTCCGATGAGGGACAGCTCGAGGGCTATGACGGCGTACAGTCCGACAGCCTTGAGAAATATATCGACCTGAATGTCTACAACGGCAGCTATGAGAAATTCCTGACGGACTTTGCGCTGCCGCCGAAGGAGGAGCAGGAATGATGCCGTTTCTGCTGCAAGCCCCCTGCAAGGACTATGTCTGGGGCGGGGAGCAGCTGCGGGCGTTCGGAAAGGTCTCCAATGCGGAGCGGATCGCCGAGAGCTGGGAGCTTTCGTGCCACCCGGACGGGGAGAGCATCATCGCATCAGGAGAGTGCAGGGGCATGACGCTCGCTGCGTTCCTGCGGGAGCATCCGGAGGCGCTTGGCGAAAACTGCCGACGGTTCGACCGGTTCCCGGTGCTTGTCAAACTCATTGATGCGCAGGAAAACCTCTCCGTGCAGGTACACCCGGACGATGCCTATGCAAGGGCGCATGGCGATCTGGGCAAGACGGAGCTCTGGTATGTCATTGATGCGGCACCGGGGGCAGAGATCCTCTACGGCGTGAAACGGGCGATGACACGCGAAGAGCTAAGGGAGAGCATCGAACAGGACACGATCCTCGACAAGCTGCGGCATGTGCCGGTGAAGGCGGGGGATGTGTTCTTCATCCCGGCGAGGACGATCCACGCCATCGGCAGGGGCTGTCTCATCGCGGAGGTGCAGCAGAATTCCAACACGACCTACCGGGTGTATGACTACGGCCGGGGGCGGGAGCTGCACATTGCGCAGGCGCTCGATGTGGCAAGGCTCACGCCGAGCCGGAACCGGAAGACGGCGCAGGGAGCGATCCCATTCACCAAAAACCATGTGCATGATCTCGGACACTGTGCCTATTTTTCCACACAGGTGTTTCAAATTGTGGAAAGAATGGCGCTGTGTCACGGTGAATCGAGCCGGGGCTGGACTTTTACGCACTGGCTGTGTCTGGATGGCGGCGGCGTGCTGCATCATGACGAGGGCGACCTCGCCTTTCAGAAGGGGGACAGCATTTTCATTCCCGCCGATGCTCCCGGCAAGGAAATCGAGGGAGACTGCACGATGCTGAATACCATTGTGGAACCAACGTAAAATCCCGATCTGACAGCGATCCTCAAAAGGAGGGGCGAGGGGGCAAAGCCCCCTCACAGACCTTTCCTCCCCGCTTGCGGGGAGGTGCCGCCGGATGGCGGCGGAGGGGCATACCCGACCTGAAAAGGAGCGTTGTCTCATGCGGATTGATAAAGCTAAAAACAGGAGGAATTTATTATGAAGTACTACATTGGCATTGATCTGGGCGGCACGAACATCGTGGCTGCTGTGGTGGATGAGAAATACAACATCCTCACCAAGGCCAGCACCAAGACCAACCGTCCGCGTCCGGCAGAAGCCATCGCAGACGATATGGCGGCTATGGCCATCAAGGCTGTCAAGGACGCAGGTCTGACGATGGACGACATCGAGTGGGTCGGCGTCGGCACACCCGGCATCGCCAACAGCGAGACGGGCATCATCGAGTTTTCCAACAACCTCGGCTTTGAGAACACGCCTATGGCTGATCTCATCCGCAAGCACATCGACAAGCCCATCTACATCGAGAACGATGCCAATGCGGCAGCATATGGCGAGTATGTAGCCGGTGCGGCAAAGGGCGCGAAGAATGCAGTCTGCATCACGCTCGGCACGGGTGTCGGCGGCGGTATCATCATCGACGGCAAGATCTATGCGGGCTCCAACTTCGGCGGCGCTGAGATCGGTCACACGGTCATCGGGCTGGACGGCCCGCAGTGCTCCTGCGGCAGAAAGGGCTGCTTTGAGGTATATTCCTCTGCCACCGGTCTCATCCGCATGACCAAGGAGAAGATGGACGCTGTGCCGGATTCCATCATGCACAAGATCACCGAGGAGCGCAGCGGCAAGGTCTCCGCACGCACGGCATTCGATGCGATGCGTCAGGGCGATGCGGCTGCCAAAGAGGTCGTTGACTTCTACATCAAGGCGCTGGCAGCCGGTATCACCAACACCATCAACATTTTCCAGCCGGATGTGCTCTGCGTGGGCGGCGGCGTCTGCAACGAGGGCGATGCACTGCTTCTGCCGATGAAGGCACTCGTGGAGCAGGAGGTCTATACCCGCAATTCCCCGAAGAATACCAAGATCGTCATTGCAGAGCTCGGCAATGACGCCGGCCTGATCGGTGCGGCGTTCCTGGGCGCGGCTTCTAAGTGATGCGTTAGGAGGGGGCTGCTCGCCCCCTCCTAAAACCTCCCCTCGGCAGGACTATGCAGCCCTGCACCCGCAGGATTAGCAAGACCAAAAGACGATATTTTTGATCAAACATTTTTTCTCCAAAAAAAGTTTGT
>JAGADP010000055.1 GCA_017828885.1 Oscillospiraceae bacterium
GGAACTTGTCTCCCTCAGCGCGGAGCTCATCCCGATCATGTCGGAGCATGCCGCCGGGATCTCCACGCGCTTCGGAACAGCCTCAGAGATGCGCGAGCGCCTTGAGACCATCGCCGGCCGCAAAGCCATCCTCAGCATCGAGGACGCCGAGCCCATCGGCCCGAAGCAGATGACGGACATCATGGCGGTCGTACCCTGCACCTCGAATACGGCGGCAAAGCTGGCGCACAGCATCACGGACACCACCGTCACGATGGCGGTCAAGTCGCATCTGCGCGGCAGGCGTCCTGTCGTGCTGGCGATCGCGACGAACGACGCCCTTGCCGGGAGCCTGAAAAACATCGGACTGCTTGCGAATATGCAGCACTATTATCTCGTACCGCTGCGCCGTGACGATCCGGTGAAGAAGCCAGCCTCGCTGGTCGCGGATTTCTCCAAAACGCCGGAAACGATCCTGAAAGCGCTTGGGAAAAGCTGAATGAGACCCCTCTCTGCCCGGAGAGGGGATCTTGCTTTCTACGACGGGTCAAGCGTCATTGCAATATCAGCTCAGATTCATGATTAAGAAACACTCTGTTCATATTTAGTTCACCTTAATGCGTTATAATACTATTATATCATCGGTACATTTTTGTGCATTATGCAGAAAAGAGGGCACCATGTTTGAACACCGACCATTGACAGCGCCGGATGGCATCTTCACGCCGCTTTCCGGAAGGCAGCCGCGCTGTGTGTATTGCTGCCGGATCACGGCGTTCTCGCCGGCGGCCGGAGCTTTCATCCGGAAATACTATGACGCCGCCCGCAGAAGAGGCGTCATCCTCGAGGGCGGCATCCCCAACCCGGATCCGGGCAATATCTCCTACTACCAGGAGATCATGGGCGCGGCCTTCCAGATGTCGAAGGGCTTCCTGAACTCGAGCCTTGCCAAGTGGCTCCCCCGCATGAACAACGAGCAGCGCGAAGCGGTCGCTTCCGCCATGTTCTCTGTGCTCGACGGGATGCAGAAGCAGGGCAAGAACGAGAACATGCTGAAAAACGCCTACACCAAGTTCATGTGCTGGCTGTACTATAAATTCGAGCGCATCACCGCGCAGCTTGGTGACAACGAGATCCCGAAGATCCTCTACGAGGGCAATATCACGAACTACGAGCTCCTCATGCTCGACCTGCTGTCACAGGCGGGCTGTGATGTGGTGATGCTGCTGTACAAGGGCGATGCGGATTACCAGAAGCTTGATCCCGCCTCGAAAATGTCCCAGAACCTCAGCTTCCCCGGCAGTACGCCGTTCCCGGCGGACTACAACCTGAAAGCCGTCCGGCAGGCCATCCAGAAGGAAGCCAACCGGATCCGCCTTTATGGTATGCTGCCGACTGTGACATGCAATGTGAACAGCTGGACGGACGAGAAGCCGTTCGACGCGCTCCGCAAGCCGCTGACATCTCGCGGCAGCGACCAGACGCATTGCTGTACCTGCTACTTCCGTATGAAAGGTGTGGAGGAAAAACAGACCTACCCGAATGAGCTCTTCCGGCTGTATGACGATCTGAAACAGGCAGGACGCCATATCCTGATCCTTGAAAACGGCATCCCGGTGCCGAATAATGTCGAGATCGCGTCCGTGCATCGTGTCAATTACAACGACGTCGATCAGATGCTACAAGTGCTCGTGGCGAACATCCAGTTCCCGGCGAGCCAGGAGATCCAGCGCATGATGGTCAAGGCCTTCCTGGATCTGTTATTTGCGGAGTATGATGCCGGACAGACGAACCTCAACCAGCTCGGCAATACGGCAGTCTTTCTGCTATGCTGGATCAAGCGCTATCAGGAGCAGCTCTTCCATGCGTGGAAGGCGCCCGAGACAGCGGTCGTCCTGCTGCTCGGCGGCTGCCGTGAAGAGAGGGAGGCACTGTTTATCCGCTTCCTGACAAGGCTTCCGGTGGACATTATGATCCTCGTGCCGGATCTGAACAAGATCTGCTGCCTGAAGGATCCCGCGCTGCGGGAGATCAGCTTCCCGGACAGCCTCGTGCAGAACACCTACCCGACCGATGCTTCCCAGATCGTGGTCGGCACGACTGCCTACCATGCAGAGCGGGAGCTCGATACGATGCTTTATGACGACGACACCGGCATGTACCGCAACCAGCAGTACGGCAAGGCCGATGCCGTGACGCTCCGGACGATGTACGAGGAGATCGCGCTCCTCTGGAAGGAGGAAGCACGCTTCCGCCCGAACTTTGGCGTCAACAACCAGACCGTCAGCATCCCGGTCATCTTCGCAAAGGTCTCCGGCGTCAAGGATTCCGATATCCCCGCCTACTGGAACAGCATCAAGGAGCTGGTCACGGAGGACACCTTCGCCGTGACAAAGCCGCCCTACCGCTCCAACCTGATCCCGAGCCCACTCCAGAATACCGTGGGCGAGTTCTTCGACAAGGGACGGTTGAACAAGCAGTATATCCGCTGTCACCCGAGCTATCAGTACGGCTTCCTGCGCGAGGAGATGCAGGATCATATCCTGGACAAGCTCCAGCTCCTGATCGACAGCAAGATGATCTGCAACCTCACCGGTGCAGAATTCCTGATCGCTTCGACCATCCTCAGTCTCGACATCGAGATGATACGACTGATCCAGCGCTTTGACTTCACCAAAGTCCCGCCGAAGTTCGTCTACGTGAACACCGGCGAGGCGATCATCACCCCGCAGGATGCGATCATTGCAGCATTTTTACACCTGATCGGCTTTGACGTACTGTTTCTGGTACCGACGGGCTATCAGAGTGTGGAAAGATATTTCAAGCCCGGACTGCTCGAGGAGCACCAGATCGGCGACTATGTCTATGATCTGACCGCTCCCGACCTGAAACGCCTTACTGATAAGGCGAAAAAGGCGAAAAAGGGCGGAACGTGGACAACTATTTTCAGGAAAAGAGGTAAATGACATGGCACTGAATTTTGGAAAACCCGAGCAGCCCATCATCACAACGGCTGACCCCGTAAAGACTGCGGAAACTGTAGAGGCGGCTCCCACGCAGTATGACATCGTGGCCGACCGCAGCCAGCTCAACACCCAGCTGGCACATACGCCCGAGGTCGAGGCGATCTCCGCACAGATCGAGGTCTACAACCTTGACACCATCGTGACCTTCGGTGCAGAGGCAGCAGAGCAGATCTCCAAGTCTTCGGATCTGGTGCTCAACAGCATGAATATGTCCCAGCTTGACGGCTCCAGCGAGCTGCTGAAAACGCTTGCCAATATCATGTCGAAGTTTGACATCGAGGAGATCAAGGACGATCCGTCCTTCTTCGGAAAGCTGTTCGGCGGCATGCGCAAGCAGCTCGACAAGATCCTTGCCAAGTACCAGACGATGGGCGGCGAGGTGGACAAGATCTTCGTGCAGCTCCGCAAGTACGAGGACGAGATCAAGCAGTCCAACCGCTCCCTCGATGAGATGTTCAACGCCAATGTGGAGTACTACCATGAGCTGGTGAAGTACATCATCGCCGGTGAGCAGGGCTGTCAGGAGATCGAGGCCTATATCGCACAGCGCACCGCGGATTACCAGGCCAGCGGTGACGAGTCCATCCAGTTCGAGATCACCCAGCTCAACCAGGCGCTCATGATGCTCGAGCAGCGTGTACAGGATCTGCGCACGGCTGAGAGCGTGGCGATGCAGTCCATCCCGATGCTCAAGACGATGGAGTTCAGCAACTACAACCTCATCCGCAAGATCAACTCCGCCTTCATCGTAACACTGCCGGTCTTCAAGCAGGCACTGGCACAGGCGATCCTGCTGAAGCGTCAGAAGATCCAGGCAGAAGCGATGGCAGCACTCGACGAGAAGACCAACGAGATGCTCATCAAGAACGCCCAGAACACCGTAGAGCAGTCCAAGATGACAGCACGTCTGGCCTCCGGCAGCTCCATCCAGATCGAGACCCTCGAGAAGACATGGCAGACGATCATGACCGGTATCGAGGAGACCAAGCAGATCCAGGACGAGGCACACGCCAAGCGCATCGAGGATCAGAAGCGTCTTGCGGTCATCAAGGAGGACTTCCAGAAGAAGTACCACATGCCCGACAAGAAGTAAGCCAATATGTAAAAAAGAGGACGGGTCAGCCCCGTCCTCTTTTCTATTTGATTCAGTTTTTGTGGAAAGGATCGTTGTCGTTATCATCCCACCAGTGATTTTTCCACGACGGCTGGTCACCGCGGGAGGAGAGCTGTTTCTTCTTGGACTTGTTGCGCATCCGGGTGAAGAACATTTTGATCATGTACCAGAGCTCCGGGATGAAGAATACCAGGAAATTGAGCAGCGATACGAGGATCGCGATGCGGTACGGCCACGGAGAGAAAATGAAAATGTAGGTCAGATAGAGCAGATCCACGATGGCAAGCCATTTCAGCTTGATCGGCAGGATGAAGAACAGATAGACCTTGTGGTTCGGGAACAATGTTGCATAA
>JAGADP010000056.1 GCA_017828885.1 Oscillospiraceae bacterium
GGGGGCATTCCTCTCATGAGCAATCTATCCATCAAGCGTGAAAATGACCGCATCTTCAAGGAAGGCAGCTTCCCGGACATGCTCACGCTCTATCATCCGACCGCGCCGGAGATGCCGGAGATCAGCCGCAGCCCGTTTTCTGTCAAAGAGCACCTTGTGCAGACGGACACGATCTCGGCGGTGCTGATGCATCGGGATAAAAAGTGCATTGCGCTGAATTTCGCCAATGCCAACTGTCCCGGCGGTGCCTACATCCTCGGCGGCAATGCCCAGGAGGAGGCGCTCTGCCGTTCCTCGCTGCTGTACTACACCATCCGGACGGCCACGGACTACTATATCCACAACCAACTGCATGTGCTGCCGAATTACACCGACGGCATCATGATCTCGCGGAATGTCCCGGTCATCCGGGATGCTGCCGGAACGCTGCTCGAAACGCCCGTCACGGCGGGCTTCATCACGAGCCCGGCAGTCAACCGCTATTTCGCAAGGCTGATGTTCTCCCGCAAGAAGCTCGACGAGACGATGGAGCGCCGCATCGGCGGCATCATCCGGCTCGCAGCAAAGGAGCACCCCGAGGTGCTGATCCTCGGCGCCTACGGCTGCGGACAGTTCGGCAACAAGCGGGCGGACGTGTATCCCATGTTTGAACGGGCGATCACCCGTTATCTTCCGGAGGATGTCGAGGTCGTTTTTGCCGACCCGCATAAAGGATCATGACAAAGACATTCATTATCATCTGCATTGCGATCGTGCTGCTGCAAGGCGGTCTTGGCGTGCTGCGGTGGCTGAAAAAGAACAACGCCGGCCCCTTCTGGAAGACCGTGTTCCGCTGTCTGGCTTTGGTCGCCATGACCATTGTGGTCGTGACGCGCATCCCTGCCGTCAGAGAGCGCATGGGACTTGCGATCGCGCCGGTCGTCTTTGACCTCGGCATACGCAATTGCTGCTTTTTACTGGATTTCCTGATGGCGACGTCTCTCATCCGCATGCTGATCGAGCAGTTCCTGCTGCATCAGCCCTACACCAAGCGCGAGTGGATCGTTTCCGGCCTGCTCTGTGGCATGATAGGCGTCCTGTCAGTCAGCTTCCTGCTGTAAAGCGAAGCATTTTCTTTCAAGTACCCGATCAATTACAAGGAGGTAATTCCCAATGGACAAAATCAAAATGACAACCCCGCTCGTCGAAATGGACGGCGACGAGATGACCCGGATCCTCTGGCAGTGGATCAAGGACATCCTCATTACTCCCTATGTGGAGCTGAATACGGAGTACTATGACCTCGGTCTGACCCATCGTGAGGAGACCAAGGATCAGGTGACCTTCGATTCTGCTGAGGCCACCAAGAAGTACGGCGTCGCAGTCAAGTGCGCTACCATCACCCCGAATGCCGCACGTATGCCCGAGTACAACCTCTCCCAGATGTGGAAGTCCCCGAACGGCACCATCCGTGCGATCCTCGACGGCACCGTATTCCGTACCCCCATCCTCGTGAAGGGCATCACGCCCTATATCCCGACCTGGACAAAGCCCATCACCATCGCCCGTCATGCCTACGGTGATGTCTACAAGAACACCGAGATGCAGGTCAAGGGCGGCGGCAAGGCAGAGCTCGTCTACACCGACAAGGACGGCAACGAGACCCGTCAGCTCATCTATGATTTCGGCACCGAGGACGGCGTGATCCAGGGCCTGCACAACCGTGACGAGTCCATCGCCGGCTTTGCAAGAGCCTGCTTCAACTATGCGCTCGACATCAAGCAGGACATCTGGTTCGCTTCCAAGGATACCATCTCCAAGCAGTATGACCATCGTTTCAAGGACATCTTCAACGAGATCTTTGAGGCCGAGTATAAGGACAAGTTCGCTGCTGCGGGCATTGAGTACTTCTACACGCTGATCGACGATGCCGTTGCCCGCGTGATCCGCTCCAACGGCGGCTTCATCTGGGCCTGCAAGAACTACGACGGCGACGTGATGAGCGACATGGTCTCCACCGCTTACGGCTCTCTTGCCATGATGACCTCCGTGCTCGTATCCCCGACCGGCGTTTACGAGTTCGAGGCTGCGCACGGCACCGTACAGCGTCACTACTACAAGCACCTGAAGGGCGAGGAGACCTCCACCAACTCCGTTGCGACCATCTTCGCATGGAGCGGCGCTCTCAGAAAGCGCGGCGAGCTGGACAACATTCCGGCACTCGTGGACTATGCCAACAAGCTCGAGCAGGCGACCATCCAGACCATCGAGGACGGCGTCATGACCGGCGACCTCTATCTGCTCTCCACGCTCGAGAACAAGCGCAAGGTCAACTCCCGCGAGTTCCTCGAGGAGATCAACCAGAGACTGACAGCACTGATGAAGTGAGGCGATACTATGGCGAAAGAGGCGATCTCAACACCGGTGATCCGCCGGCTGCCCCGTTACTACCGGTTCTTAGGTGAGCTGGAGCGGGAGCAGGTAGAGCGCATCTCGTCCCGTGAGCTGGCACAGCGCATGGGGCTGTCCGCCTCGCAGATCCGGCAGGATTTCAACTGCTTCGGCGGCTTCGGTCAGCAGGGCTTTGGCTATCATGTCAAGGAGCTGCGGGAGATCATCGGGGAGATCCTCGGTGTGCGCAAGGATACCGGTGTCATCATGATCGGCGCCGGCAATCTCGGCAAGGCGATCGCTGCGCATGTGGATTTTGAGAAGCGCGGCTGCAAGCTGATCGGTATTTTTGACAACAACCCGCTGCTGGCCGGGACGATGACGGCATCGCTGCCGATCATGCCGATGGAGTCGCTCGACAGCTTCTGCGAGCAGCACAAGCCGCAGGCCGCGGTGCTCTGCATCCCGAAGGATGCGGCGCAGCAGCTTGCCGACAAGCTGATCTCGCTGGGCATCGTGGGCTTCTGGAATTTCAGCCATTTCGATCTGCGGATCAACAACCCGGACATCATCGTGGAAAACGTGCATCTCGGCGACAGTCTGATGACGCTGGCCTACTGCATGCATCATCGTGACGAGACGGACGAATAATTGAAGAACGCCCCCTGTGCAGCAGCATAGGGGGCGTTTTAGCGTATCAGCGGCGTTTCTGCATGGCCTTGCGTTCGCGTTCCTCCCGGATCAGGCGCTCCCGGAGGTTCGGGTCGATGATGTAGTCGAAGCCCTCATCCGGGGCGGTGTAGCCCTCATCGGTCAGCGTCTCCGGCTCCTCGTCCTCGTCCCGGGATCTCCGGCGCCGCAGCTCCAGCCCCTCCGCATGGGGCGTGTAGAATAGCGGGACAGAGGCCAGCACCAGAACGCCGCCGAGTGTAGCCAGCGGGAGTTTTGCAGCGGCGCGTTTCCGGTTCGTCAGCAGGATCTCGCTCTCGATCAGATCGGGGCTGATCCCGGCGTCAAGCTCCTCCTGGTGCTCCTCGAGGGAATCGTCCGGTTCGCTGTTCACCAGTCGGTAAGCGCTCATTCCAAAGACCAGCAGCAGGCACAGCCCCGTCAGCAGAATGCCGACACCGAGCAATTGCATCCCCGACAGGGGAAGGCGGATGGTATCTGTTCTGTGTTTCATATTCCTCACCGTCCAAACTTTCATCATGAATTGTTCACATATTATCATGATTTGTTAATAGTATATTAACATTTAAATGTGATAGATTTGTGAAAATACGTTGATAATATGAAGAAAATGTGAACGAAAAGTTAATAAAAGGATAAGAATATACAGATTGTATACGAATAATGTATACAATACATTGAATCTGTATTATCAAATACAAATCGTAAAACCAGAACAATACCAATAAGATACATGCAAAGAGCCCGGAAGTATTTCACCTCCGGGCCCATGTTTTCTATGATCATACTACTCCCCATTACCCGGATAGATAAGTAAACTTCCCCCCTCCGCCGCCATTCGGCGGCACCTCCCCCGTTGGGGGAGGAAAAGGAGGGGGCTGGCGCCCCCTCAGACC
>JAGADP010000057.1 GCA_017828885.1 Oscillospiraceae bacterium
ATGAGCTGCCCCGCTTTCAGATCAAGAGAGGACGCCAGCGGCGTGATGCGCAGGAGCAGTTCGTCATCCGGCTCACACAGCACACAGTCCGTCGTGCCGCCGCTGACGTGAAAGGCGATGAAGGCGCCCTCCGCGCGTACCGGGAGCCCTGCGGAGAAACGTGCCGCAAGGATATGTCCGATCTGGTGGCTCGTGCGATAGACCGGGACGTCCAGCGCCTGTCCGAGCATCCGGGCAGTGCCCTCGCCGACTAAGAAGCACGGCATATAGGAGCCCTCGATGCTGCGGGGTCTTGTGGAAACGCCGACCCCCGACAAGGTGCCGAGCGTGAGCCGTCCGAGCACCTCCGGGAGCTGTACGGTGTGATGGAACACGGCATCGCTCTGGCGCAGTCCCTTTTCACCGGGCTTCACCGGGAGGAGCTGCTTGGCCTGGGTGACCGTGTGGGTATCGCTGTCATACAGCGCCGCAGAGGTGGTGTAGTTGCTGGTATCCAATCCGAGGTATAACGCCATTACTCGGCTGCCTCCGTCTCCTCACGGGGCGGCAGGCTCCGCGTATAGGCGCCGAGGACGCCGTTGATGAAGGCGGAATCCTCCTGGTAAGTATACTTCTGTGCCAGATTGACTGCTTCGCTGACGGCGACGTTCACGGGCGTCTCCGGGATGTTCCGGATCTCGTAGATCGCCATCCGCAGCAAGATCAGATTCACGCGCGGGATACGGCCGACGGCGCGCTTCTTGCTGTATTCGGCAATGATCCCGTCCAGCGTCTCCTTCTCGGCGAGCACGCCCTCCACGATGGCGCGGACGCGATCGTTGATCTCGATCTCGCCGACGTCCTCAGCAGTGCGGTACAGCTCCTCCGGCGTATCGTCGCGGAACGATGCCTCAAACAGCAGTAAAAATGCATTTTCTCTGCACTGGGTCTTTGTCATGATCTTCCTTATCCTTTCCGTTAAGCCTCCGGCTCCATGCCGACAACTGCCACATTCACATGCACAGCCGTCACGCCTGTCATATCCTGGATCCCCTGCTTGACTGCGGCCTGTACCTCCTTGGCAACGGGCATCGCCTGGGCGCCGTTGTCCACAACAAGGCTCAGCTTGACGGAGATGGCACCGCCGAGGTTCTGCACCTGTACCGGTGCGCCAGTCGGATTCTTGACAGAACGGGAAGCCTGCAGGGAGGAAACGCCCTTGACATCCTGTGCGGCCAGGGCTGCTACCTGGCAGAGGACTTCCTCAGAGATATTCAGAGTACGGTCAGCAGATTTTACATTATCCATTACAGAACATCCTTTCGTGATGGTTTATGGCATTTCTGCCTTTGATTGGCAATTTTGTACGTATTTTTCATACCTTTTCCAACCTTACTTCTATTATACCAAAAAAATCAGAAAAGTACAACTACTTTACTTCAAAAATTCTGATATTTTCAGAAGAAATTTCCGTTTCGCTCAGTACAATGTCCTTGATAAGTGCCGCATCCGACGCATCCAAGCCATTTGTGCGTACTACGACCTTGGCGGAGTCGCCATCAAGGTAGACCACACAGTCCTCGAAGCCCTGGGAGCGGATGAGCGACTCGATATTGCCCTCACTTTCGATCAATCCGGAGAGTGCGACGGCATCGAGGGCGGTCGTGACAGCCTCGTCGCCGGTGATGTCGCCGCCGCCCATGATCATCTGCAAGGTCTGGACAGCCTCGTCACGGCTGACGGTCTTTTCAAGCCGCGCCTGTGCAAAGTAATCCGCCGCCGGATCCGCTTCCACCGCAGCCGCGACCGGCTGCTCCTCGGGCTCGGCATTGACGAACTCCGTATCGCCGTAGTGGCTCACGGTGTCGAGCTCCGCCGTGGGTGTGAGCTGCTCCGTGCGGGATAGTGAGTAGTTGATGTAGACCGCCACCGCCAGCATAGCTGTCAGGCAGGTCAGGATGATCTGGCGCTTTCCGATGATGATGGATGGTTTTTTCATAGCAATGCTCCTTTCCGGGGTTTACCCCAGCTCTGTGACATAGATTTTGTTCAAGGGCAGTCCGCAGGCCACGGATACCGCCTGATAAACTGCCTCCCGCACACGGTCGTCCCCGCCGCCCTCGCAAGCGACGACCACGCCCGTGATCGCCGGATGGGAGACGGATTCGAGCAGCGGCTCCCTGGCCGAGCCGCCGACCGTGACATAGCTCGTGCTGCTGCGCACCTGGTCGCCGGAGACGGTGCGCTCGCCTGCCTGCGCATAGCGGTATTCCTCGCTGCCGCCGAGCGTGACGAGCACCCGGACGCGCCCCACGCCCGCCATATCGCCGAGCATCCCGGTGAGCTGCGTCTCGAGCTCCTCCCGGTATGCCGCCTGTGAGGCATCCTCCGGCGCTGCGGCAGGCTCCTGCTTCTCCGGGAAAAAGGACGAGCCTAAAATGCACACCATGCCGAGGATCCCTGCGATCACGATGGCATAGAGCTGCACCTGCTTTTTGTCCATCTTAGGGAAGAGCTTCTTCCACACAGATGCTCACCTCCTTTCCGAGCGTCTCCCGCAGGACGTTCTCGGCACCTGCGGGATCGTTGCAGGCAGCTCTCACCTCATTGCAGTCTATGCGCCCGTCCTCCGTTCTATGCAGCGTGACCGAAAGCGCCGTGCAGGAAATCCCCGCCGCTGCAAGCTGCTCCTGCAAAGCTGCTTCCGTCTGCCGTTCTGCTTCTTCAAGGAGATTGTCTGCAAAGGCTTCGCTGTAGGTTTCCTGCTGTGACGTATCTGACGGCAGGAAGACGTTTTCAGGCAAGCGAAGCTGCAAGAGCGGCACCGCAAGGCTGATGACGAGCACCAGCTTCAGTACGAAGCGGAGCTGGCTTTCGAGCGCCTTGTCCGGCTTGAGCAGCGTGCAGATGCCGACGGCGATCCCCAGCATACAGGCGCCGAGAATGGCGGCTTTCATTTGTTCCATCGCACCCTCCTAATCCGATAATCCCCCGCCAATGAGCATCATCACGGCGGTGGAAAAGACAAACATCACCGAAAAGCTCACTGCCACCGAAAAGCCCGTCGCCAGGACGGCTTCTAAATTCCTGAAAAGCCGTGTCAGCGCATCCGTTCCGAAGAGCTCCGAGGCCGCCGCTGCGGCGCCTGTCAGCATCCGGTACAGCCCCAGCTCCAGCAGCACCGGCAGGAGCAGCGAGAGCATCGCTGCAATGCCCACAAAGCCCACGCCGGAGCGCAGCACGCCCATGCTCCCGAGGACTGCCGCATAGGCATCCGAGACAGCGCCGCCGATGATG
>JAGADP010000058.1 GCA_017828885.1 Oscillospiraceae bacterium
GCGATCGCATCCTTTGCGGATGCCGAGAGCATCACCGTGACCGTGAACGTCACCGAGGACGACATCGCAGCCGTTCACCTCGATGATAACGTGGACATCAGCTTCCTGTCCTACCCGGGCGAGACCTACAGCGGCTATGTCTCCAAGATCGGTTCGTCCTCTTCGAGCGGCAATTCCGCAACGGTCAGCTATCCGGTAACGGTCGTTGTGACCAGCATCCCCGAGACGCTGCTCACCGGCATGACCGCGAATGTGACCTTCATCACCAAGCAGGTACAGGATGTGCTCTATGTGACGACCAAGGCTGTCACGACCGAAGGCACAAGCTGCTACGTGCTCCGGAGGAATGCAGAAGGCGCCGAGGAACAGGTACCGGTCAAGATCGGCTTCTCGAACGGCAGTGTTGCCGAGATCGAGGGCGTTTCCGAGGGTGATACACTGCTCATCAAGGGTAAGGTGAACTGATATGCGGTTTTCAGAGATCCTGCATCTGGTCAGATTGAATCTGACGCAGAATAAATTCAAAGTATTGCTGACCTCGATCGGCATCATCGTGGGCGCGGCGACCATCGTCATCGTCATTGCGATCGGACGCGGCGGCAAGGCAGATGTGGCGGAGCAGTTCCGCAACCTCAACGCCGGTGCCATCGACATCAGCTATGAACAGGCACAGTCCTCCGGCTTTTCCTTCGGCGGCGGAGAAGGGATGTCCTTCCCCGGCGGCGGTAATATGCCGGACTTCTCCGGCGGGAACTTCACTCCTCCCTCCGGCGGCGATTTTACCCCGCCCTCCGGTGGTGAAAGACCGGAGCGTGGTTCGGGCGAGAGCAGCGGACGCGGCGGCTTCTTCTCCGGCTTCGGTGAAATGTTTGGCGGCATGTTCGACGGCGATGGTGAAACCAAGAACACCCAGAAGATCACGCTGACGACCGACGACATGGATGACCTTGCGACTTATGTCCCGGGTCTGAGCGAGACGACCATCTCCTACACGACCAAGCAGGACATCTACGGCGGCAACATCGAGGAAACAGAGTCCTACACCGTTGCCGGCACGCTCTCCGACTATGCGGATCTGAGCAATCTGAGCCTGCTGTTCGGCGAATACCTGACCGACGCCGACAACGAGAATAAATCCAAGGTCTGCGTCCTCGGCTACAGCGCGGCAAAGTCCATTTTCGGCAGCCCCGAGGATGCCTATGACAGTCTTGTCTACATCGACGACCGCCCCTACACCGTGGCAGGCGTCCTTGCCGAGCAGGGCACCGTGGAAGCCGGCATCAGCGCCGATGAAGCCATCTTCATCCCCTATGCGACCGGTATCAAGTACCTGACCGGCTCCGACATCAGCCCGACCATCACCGTGATCGCAGCGGATGTGAACGACATCCAGACCGTGATCGAGAACGTCAAGGCTGTGCTGGCATCGAGCTACCCGGATGCGGAGTTCACCATCTCCGACGCCGGCAGTAAGATGGAGGCCGCCAACAAGTCCAACGAGACTTTGACCCTCATGCTGATCGCTATGGCATCCATCGTGTTCGTCATCGGCGGCATCGGCATCATGAACGTGCTGTTCGTCTCCGTCAAGGAGCGTACCAAGGAGATCGGCATCCTGAAAGCCATCGGCGGTTCCCGCAAAGACATTTTGCTGGAATTCCTGCTCGAAGCCTGCTGCATCAGCATGATCGGCGGTGTGCTCGGCGTCCTGGTGAGCTTCCTGGTGAGTCCGGTCATCTCCACCTTCAGCATCCGCATGGAAATGTCCGTGACGGGCGCAGTACTGGCACTCTGCTTCTCGCTCGTGACCGGTACGGTATTCGGCTTCTACCCCGCATGGAAGGCATCCAAGCTCGTTCCGGTAGAAGCACTGGCAAGTGAATAAGTAAGAGAAAGGGAGTTTTTGCTATGAAGAAGTTGATCGCACTGGCACTGCTCGGTGCCATGCTCATTTCCGCCACCGCCTGCGGGAAATCCGCCGAGGCGGCTGAGGACAACTGCATCTACGGACAGATCGAATCCATTTCGGGCAATGATATTGTGATCCGTGTGGCAGAGTATAGCGAGGAAGAAGCACAGGATGATGCGCAGGCGGAGGATGCGTCTGCGGAGGGAAAGGACTCCGGCAAGCGCCCCGATTTCAAGGGTGAAAAGCCGGAGGGCTTCTCCCGCCCTGACAACGGTGAGATGCCGGAAGGCTTCGACCCTGAGAACCTGCCCGAGGGCTTTGACCCGAGCAAGTTCCAGGACGGCGAGATGCCGGAGGGCTTTGACCCTTCTCAGTTCAAAGACGGCGAGATGCCGGAGGGTTTTGATCCCGAGAACATGCCCGAGGGCTTTGACCCGAGCAAGTTCGGCGGCAAGCGTCCCGGCGGCAGCAGCAAGTACAACATCACGGACGAGGAAAAGGAAGTCCGCATCCCGGTCGGCACTTTTGTGACGACGGCACAGGGCGTGGAGACAGACTTCTCCGTGCTGGCGGCGGGCGACATCATCAAGTGCAGCATCGCCGTTGATAAGGACGGCCAAGAGACGGTGACAGCCGTCTGGATCATGGAGGAATAAGCTATGTCGGAACAGATCATTTCCATGCAGGGGATCTGCAAGAGTTATCAGATGGGCGGCGAGACGCTGAAAGTCCTGAAAAGCGTGGACTTTTCCGTAAACAAGGGCGAATTTACGGCGATCCTCGGGCCGTCCGGCTCCGGTAAGTCCACACTGATGAACATTATCGGCTGCATGGACAGCTTCGACAGCGGTACCTATCTGCTCAACGGCATCCCGATCCATGAAGCGAAGGAGCGGGAGCTTGTTAAGATCCGCAACGAGCAGATCGGCTTCATCTTCCAGAACTACCACCTGATCCCGACCTACACGGTGATGCAGAACATCATCATGCCGCTGCTGATGCGGGGCGAAGATCGGAAGACGGCCGAAATGGAATGCCTGGAGGTCGTGGAGATGCTCGGCC
>JAGADP010000059.1 GCA_017828885.1 Oscillospiraceae bacterium
AATGTCACGAGCATCACGGATATTGCCAAGGCGGTCGAGGCTGCCGGCGCGGATGCTGTCTCGCTCATCAATACGCTGCTTGGCATGCGCATTGACATCCGCACCAGAAGACCTGTTCTCCACAACAATGTCGGCGGTCTGTCCGGCCCTGCGATCCTGCCGGTAGCAGTCCGCATGATCTGGCAGGTGGCCAATGCGGTCAACATCCCGGTCATCGGCATGGGCGGCGTTTCCACAGGTGAGGACGCCATCGAGCTGATGATGGCGGGTGCCTGCGCCGTTCAGGTCGGCATGGCGTGCTTTACCGATCCCTATGCCCCGGTGAAGATCATCGACGGCATGGAGCGTTTCCTCGACGAGAACAACATCCCCGCTGTCCGTGACATCATCGGCACGGTGAAGCCCTGGTGACGCCATGAAGATCATGGGCGTGGATTTCGGAGATGCCCGCACGGGACTTGCGATGTGCGACAAGAGCGAGTTCCTGGCATCGCCGCTGACAGTTGTGCAGGAGCGGGATTTCCGACGCTGTGCGCAGGCTGTCGCTGCTGCCGCAAAGGAGCAGAAGGCGGAGCTGATCGTGGTGGGCTACCCGAAGAATATGAACAACACTGTCGGCGAGCGTGCAGAAAAGTGCATGGCGTTTGCCGAACTGCTGTATGAGCTGACGGGGCTGGAATATGTGATGTGGGACGAGCGCTGTACGACCGTTTCGGCGCATAATTATCTCAACGAGACCAACACCCGCGGCAAGAAACGCAAGGCGGTGGTCGATGCCGTGGCTGCGGTCATCATCCTCGAAAGCTATCTTGCCTACCGGAAGAACCATAAGGAAGAGTTATAATACGATAAAATGCTCCTCCCATGCGTGCCCGCACAGGGCAGACGCATGCCGAGTTTCAGCTAAAAGGCCAAACCGGGTCATGCGTTGATAGTGTTTAGATACAACGATCCCCTCCCCCGGATGAGGGAGGGGTGAATTGTCTTTTAAACCGGTCATTTCATGACGGAAGTGATGTCATCAAGGACATTGCCGGCGGCTTTCAGCATTTTGCCGGCATTGCGCTTGATGCTGTGCTTCTTCTTGTCGGCGGCGCTGAATGCCATAAAGGCGGCCGTGCCGACCGAAGCGCCGATGGAGATGCTTTTGATCATGGCGTTCATATTCATCGTGATCCCTCCTTTGCTCAAGTCTTGTGAATAGTATTTCCGTTTGCATTTACTTTTTGCATGGCATTTTTTGATGAAAAAGATGCGGGTGCAGGGCGGTCACCGCCCTGCCGAGGGTGGTTTAGGAGGGGCGAGTAGCCCCTCCTGAGTCGGCGTAGGCCGACTGAATCCAAAAGTGTTATTAAGAGAGGTAACCTGAATGCATAAACTGCACATCGTCCTCTGCGAGCCGCAGATCCCGCAGAACACCGGCAATATCTCCCGCACCTGCGCCGTGACGGGTGCCGTTCTGCATCTCATCAGGCCGTATGGCTTCGAGATCTCGGACAAGAATCTGAAACGCGCCGGTCTCGATTACTGGGATAAGCTGGAAATCCATGAATACGACGGGCTTGCCGATTTTCTGGCAAAACACCCGGACGAGCTGATCTATTTCTTCACGACAAAGGCACGTTCCTGCCACAGCGATGTGCAGTATCCGCAGGATCAGGACGTTTTCCTCATGTTTGGCAGGGAGGACGCCGGTCTCCCGGAGGAGCTGCTGGTGCAGCATCCGGAGACGGCAGTCCGCATCCCGATGCGGCCGACGCTGCGGAGCCTGAACCTGTCCAATTCGGTGGCGATCGCCGCTTATGAGGTGCTGCGACAGTGGGATTATCCGGACATGACCGCGGAGGGGGCGCTGACGAAGTATGCGTGGGAATAAGGCAAAGCGCTATGACCTGCTGATCCTCGGCGGCGGTGCATCCGGCTTGGCGGCAGCGGTCACGGCAAGTGCGCTCGGCGTGAAGCGCATTGCTGTCTTCGAAAAGCAGCCCCGTGTCGGCAAAAAGATCCTTGCCACGGGCAACGGACGCTGCAATCTGAGCCATACGCACATATCCTCGGGGGATTATCATGGGAGTGTGGACGTTGCGCCGATCCTGCGGGAATTCGGCGATGTGAACTCGTTTTTCGAGAACCTCGGGCTATACACCCGCACGGACGATGCGGGGCGCATGTACCCCTACAGCATGACCGCGACCGCGGTGCTGGATGCCTTCCGGCTGCGGATGCGGGAGGACGGCGTGGAGGAGCTCTGCGACACGGAGGTGCAGGAGCTCTATCGGCAGAATGGGCTATGGTATGCGGTCTCTGCGGAGGCGGCCTACTGCGCACCCTCTGTGATCTTTGCGGCGGGAGGCCATGCTGCGCCAAAGCTTGGCACGGACGGCAGCGCATGGCGTCTGCTGAAACAGCTTGGCATCCCGGTGAAAAGTCCTCTGCCGAATCTCTGTCCGGTGCTGTCAGATCCGGCATTGCTGCGGCCATTGAAGGGTCTGCGGGTCAAGGGGGAGATCATGCTGTTTGACGGCGAGGATCATCTTGGCACCGAGACAGGCGAAGTGCAGTTCACGGAAAAGGCACTCTCCGGCATCTGCGTATTCAATCTGTCCGGCCTGATCGACCCGGCGCGGGCGGAGGACTTCTACTTCATGATGAATCCGGTGCCGGATCTGAGTATTGACCTGCCGAGCATGCTCTACACTTTGCAAGGCACCCGCTGCGGCATGAGCTGCGAGGAGATGCTGACCGGCCTTCTGCCAAAGCCGCTGATCCGTATCATCCTGAAAAATGCCAATATCAAGCCAGAATTTCCTTGCATCGAGCTGAGCGGGAAGGAGATCCAGCGTCTTGCGGGGGCTGTTCGGTTCCTGAGCTTCCCGGTGCGGGGGCTTGCAGGATTTGACCAGGCACAGGCGACCCGGGGTGGCGTTCCGGGTGAGGTACTTGACGAGCATCTACAGGTGAAAGACCATCCCGGGCTCTATGTCACCGGCGAGGCGGCGGATGTGCATTCGATCTGCGGCGGCTATCATCTGCACTGGTGCTGGGCATCAGGCAGTGCCGCGGCATCAGACATCGCGAGCCGATGAGAGAAGGAGAAGACTATGTTACGTATACAGAACCTGCGGATGCAGCTTGACTACACAGAAGCCGACCTGCGCCGTGCAGTTTCCAGAAAGCTGCACATCCCCGAAAAGCAGATCAAGTCCGTGAAGCTCCGCAAGCGCTCGGTCGATGCGCGGAAGAAGAACGACATCACATTTCTGCTGACAGTCGATGTCAAGGCGGACGGCGAGCAGCGCATCCTGAAAGCCGCCGACAAGGACGTGCAGGCGGTGACGGAAAAGGCCTACCGTGTGCCGATCGTCCGGAGCGAGGAGCGCCCGGTCGTGGTCGGCTTCGGCCCGGGCGGGATGTTTGCGGCGTTCGTGCTGGCCAAGGCAGGACTGCGGCCGATCGTGCTCGAGCGCGGTTGTCCGGTCGAGGAACGTGCGGCGCATGTGGAGGCCTTCCGGAAGAGCGGCATCCTCATGCCGGAGAGCAATGTGCAGTTCGGTGAGGGCGGCGCCGGGACATTCTCAGACGGCAAGCTCCACACGGGCATCAAGGATCCGCACATCCGCTTTATTTTAGAAACTTTTGTGCAGTGCGGTGCGCCGGAGGAGATACTCTATGAAGCCAAACCGCACATCGGCACTGACCGTCTACAGGGGACAGTCCGGCATCTGCGGGAGCTGATACAGCGCATGGGCGGCGAGATCCGCTTCGGGGCGAAATTCACCGAGTGCATCGCCAGGGACGGACGATTGCAGGGGCTTCGCTATGAGCAGAAAGGCGAAGTTCAGGAGCTTTCCTGCTCCCATGCGATCCTGGCACTCGGCCACAGTGCCCGTGATACGTTCCATGGGCTCCATGCGCAGGGGCTGCCGATGATGCAGAAGCCCTTTGCCATCGGCGTGCGTATCGAGCATTTGCAGAAGGATATTGACCGTGCGCTCTATGGGAAATACGCCGGCCATCCGAAGCTCGGTGCAGCAGATTATAAGTTAGCCGTCCACCTGAAAAACGGCCGCAGCCTGTACACCTTCTGCATGTGTCCGGGCGGCGAGGTCGTGGCGGCTGCCTCCGAGGAGAACCGCCTTGCGGTCAACGGCATGAGCTGCTTTGCGCGTGACGGACGGAATGCGAACAGCGCGCTGCTGGTCGGGATCACCCCCGCAGACTTCGGCAGCGAGCATCCGCTGGCGGGTGTTGCCTTGCAGCGGGAGATCGAGGAAAAGGCCTATCTTGCGGGCGGCGGCGGTTACAAGGCGCCTGTCATCCGGGTGGAGGATTATCTGGTGCACCGGATTTCCGATCACTTCGGCAAGGTAACGCCGACCTACATCCCCGGCACGGCGTTTGCATCGCCGGACAGCTACCTCCCGGGCTATGTCTGCGAGGCGCTCCGGCTCGGCATCCCGGAGATGGCCAAGCGCCTGCACGGCTTCGATGCGCCGGATGCACTGCTCACGGGCGTGGAATCCCGGAGCTCTTCGCCGGTGCGGATTCTGCGCGGGGAGGACCTGTGCAGTACGGGCTTGCAGGGGCTCTATCCCTGCGGCGAGGGCGCAGGCTATGCAGGCGGCATCACATCGGCAGCGGCGGACGGCATCAGATGCGCCGAAGCCATCTTACAGCAGTTGGGAGGCAAGGTATGGAAAGGCTGACAGATATTGGCTATGTACGGGCGCTGTTGGAGCGTCACGGGTTTCATTTTTCCAAATCGCTCGGGCAGAATTTTCTCATCAATCCGACGGTCTGCCCCCGCATCGCGGAGATGGGCAACGCCGCACCGGGCTTCGGCATCCTCGAGATCGGCACGGGCATCGGAACGCTTACAGCGGAGCTGGCAAGCCGTGCGGACAAGGTGACGGCGGTCGAGCTGGATGACCGGCTCTTCCCGATACTGGACGAAACGCTGGCGGAGTTTGACAACGTGCATGTCATCCACGGCGATGCGATGGAGTATGACCTGGCGGGGCTCATCCGGGAGGAATTTGCAGGGCTCCGGGTCGCCGTCTGCGCGAACCTGCCCTATTACATCACGTCGCCCCTCATCATGCGCCTGTTGGAGGAAAAGCTTCCTGTCGAGACGATCACAGTCATGGTGCAGAAGGAAGCCGCCGTTAGGCTCTGTGCGCCGATCGGCAGCAGGGAAGCGGGCGCCGTCTCCGTGGCGGTCAATTTCTACGGCACGGCGGAGAAGCTCTTTGACGTGTCGCGCGGCTCGTTCATGCCGGCGCCGAATGTGGATTCCGCCGTCATCCGGATCCGTCTGCATGAGGAACGCCCGTGGCAGATCTCGGATGAAGCGCTGTTCTTCCGCATGGTGAAGGCGGGCTTTTCCCAGCGCCGCAAGCAGCTCTGCGGGGTGCTGGCGGGGAGTTTCGGCATGAGCAAGCAGGATATGCAGGCTGTCTTTGAGGACGCAGGCATTGCGCCCTCCGTCCGCATCGAGGCACTCGATATGGCATCGCTTGCGGCACTGGCGGAGGCGCTGCACCGGCATATGGGGAACGAGAAATGAGTATCATCAAAAATGATATTCCGATTTTAGAATATGATAATGACCAAGCTGGTGTCATTGCGGCGAATCACGAGCATGAAAGCTTACATCTGCCGGAACGGGCGGTATTTGCCTTTCTCGGTGAGGCGGTCGATCGCTATGCAAAGACGCATGGTGCTGTCATTGTGGATCATTATGAAACGATCAGCAAGCTGTACCCGATCTATGTGCTCGAAAAGGACGGGCAGCAGATCTGTCTGGTGGAAGCACCGGTCGGCGCACCGGCGGCAACGGCAATCCTTGATGCACTGATCGCGTGTGGTGTCAGAAAGATCATCAGCGGCGGTTCGTGCGGGGTGCTTGTGCCGATGGAGGAAAATGTGTTTCTGATCCCGCGCAAGGCGCTCCGGGATGAGGGAACATCGTATCACTATCTGCCGCCGGAACGATTTGTTACGGTGTCGGAAGCGGCAAGAAAGGCGATCGCCGCAACGCTGCAGAGCCGACATCTACCGTTTTCCGAAGTCGTCACATGGAGCACAGACGGCTTCTTCCGGGAAACGAAAGGCATGGTCGAATACCGGAAAAGCGAGGGCTGCTCGGTAGTTGAGATGGAATGCGCGGCGCTTGCAGCATGTGCGCAGTTCCGGGGCGCTGCATGGGGTGAGCTGTTGTTTACCGCGGATACCCTTGCCAATGCCGAGCGTTATGATGCGCGTGACTGGGGCAGGGATTCCATAGACCTTGCATTGGAGCTGTGCATGGAAGCTGTTCTGCATCTATAATACGAAGCCGCACGGGGATGAACTGTGCGGCTTCGGTCTGTGATGCTGGAAACCGGACATTTCGCAGGAAATCGTCCACTCATCTGAGAAAGACGCAGGAAACCGCACTGGCGTTTGACAAAAGGCTTGTCTCTTTTCTGGTATAATAAAATACAAACGGCAGCGATCCTGCCGATGACCAGAGACAAAGGAGCGAGTGATAATGAGATTGATCCGTTTCCTCCGCAGCGAACCGGTTCGGGTCGTGCTGCGGACGTTGACCGCCGCAGGAGGCGGCTTTTTGTTGTCGATCGGGAGGGTGAGCGGCGTGGCGTCACCCCTTGCGGCAGCGCTGGCCGGGATATGTCCGCCGCTGTATGCCTTTGCGATCCTTTGCGGCACGCTGGCGGCGTTTGCGGTATCCGGCGCCCCGGAGGACATGCAGTTCCTCATCTGCTGCCTGACGGCGATCGTCTGCTGCCGGATCCTGTTCCGGGAGGTACAGAAGCCCTCTGTCCTGAGCGTGATGACGGCGTTCTGCTGCGTGGCAGGGGGCGTCGTGCTCGATCTTGTGCTGACGCAAGGGAAACGCCTGCCGCTGTACATCCTCGAAGCGCTCCTGACAGGGATCGCCGCCTATTTCATCGGCGATGCGGGACAGTGCCTCCACGAGCGGCGGCGCATCAGGCTCCGGGCGGGTCGCAGCTTCACCTTTGCCGTCTGCTATCTGCTTGGCATCACGGCACTGTGCGGGCTGGATACGGACTTCTGCAACCTCGGACGAGCCGTCGGAACAGCGGCGACCTTGCTCTGCGCACGACAGCTCCGGCAGCACGGCGGTACGCTCTGCGGGGCGCTGACCTCCTGCGGGGTGGCACTTTGCAGCGTGAAGCTCGGGATGCCCGTGCTCTTTCTCCCGGTGACGGCCATGCTTATGGGCTACCTCTCCGGCCTGCCGAATGCGCTCTTCATCCCGGCGTTCTTCCTGATGGAGGGACTGAGCAGCGCCGTCCTCGACAGCAGCATGGAGCTCTACAGGATCGCCGTGGAGCTGGTCATCGCCTGTACGCTCTACGGGCTCTGTTCCCATGTGGAGCTGTTCCGGTTCATCGCACCGGAGGAACCGGACAGCCGATCCGACCCGGCACAGCGGGATCTCTTCCTTGGCACCATGCTCCGGGAGCTCGAGGAGGAGACAGATGCCGTCATGCAGCGCCTGACCATGCCGGAACCGGAGAGCATCGCCGAGCAGCTTCGCCAGCGCATGTGCAGCAACTGCGGGAAGTATGAGGAATGCTGGCGGCTGCGCGGTGCCGTGACAGAGCGGGCATTCCTCCGCATCGGACATGCGCCCTATTACCGGCCGCTGCCTCAGACGATCGGGAATTGTGTCCGCTATGAGGAGCTGTCCGGCGCGGCGGCAGAATGCGCCCGGACAACGGCGCTCTTCGAGATGCAGCGGGTACACCTGATGCAGGATCGGAGCACGATGCTTGAGTATCTCCAGCTCCTGCAGAGCGTTGTCGGCGACCATGCCGCACAGGACAGGCAGGTGCTCTGTGCGGCGGAGACCAGGCTCCTGCTGCGGCTCCTGGCACGTCTCTCCGTGAAGGCGGAGAGCGCCTGTGTGCGCCAGCTCGACAGCGGACGCTACACGGCGGAGATC
>JAGADP010000060.1 GCA_017828885.1 Oscillospiraceae bacterium
GAGCGCTTCCGGGAGACCTCGCTCGTGCTGATGGACTACAGCACCGCGGATGCCGTGCGGGTTATGAAGAGCCTCGTCATCGGCACCGAGCAGAACAAGCGCATTCTCCGCAACCAGGCACGCCGCTCCGGCAGAACAGATATTGCGCAGAGCATCTGAACTGTGTAGAGAGAAGGCAGCCTTACGGCTACGCAAAGAGTATACATATCATCAAAACTTGGCACAAGATGCCAGCGGGGGTTCCCCGCACGGAGGCACATATGAACATTCAGGAAGCAAAGGAACAGATCAAGAACACCGTCAGAGCCTATCTGACGCAGGACAATCTCGGGAGATACCTGATCCCGCCGTACAAGCAGCGTCCGGTCTTTCTCATGGGGCCGCCCGGTATCGGTAAAACGGCCATCATGGAGCAGATCGCTTCGGAGCTGCACATCGGCCTGCTGTCCTACTCCATGACCCACCACACCCGCCAGAGCGCGCTCGGTCTGCCGGTCATCAAGCATGTGGAATATGACGGCAAGCCCTACGACATTTCGGAATACACGATGAGCGAGATCATCTCCTCCATCTATGAGATGCAGGAGCGCACCGGCATCCGCACGGGTATCCTGTTCCTCGACGAGATCAACTGCGTCTCCGAGACACTCACGCCGATCATGCTGCAATTCCTGCAATACAAGGTGTTCGGCCGCCACACCGTCCCGCCCGGATGGATCGTGGTCACTGCCGGCAACCCGCCGGAGTACAACAACGCCGTGCGTGAGTTCGACATCGCGACATGGGACAGACTGAAACGCATGGACGTGGAGCCGGATTTTGCGGCGTGGAAGGAATTCGCCTACGAGAGCGGCGTCCATGCTTCCATCATGACCTACCTGAGCAATGACGAGAACTACATGAACCGCTTCTACCGCGTCAAGTCCACGGTGGACGGCAAGCGCTTCGTCACCGCCCGCGGCTGGGACGACCTGAGCCAGATGCTCTATCTCTACGAGATGCACAATATCCCGGTGGATGTCAAGCTCATCGGGCAGTACATCCAGGATCCCGAGATCGCCTCGCATTTCTCGGCCTACTACGACCTCTACAACAAGTACCGGAGCGACTACCAGATCGCCTCAATCCTCGAGGGCAAGGCAGAGCCGGAGATCCGCCGCCGTGCGAAGAACGCGAAGTTCGACGAGCGCTATTCGCTGCTCGGACTGCTGCTCGAAGCGGTCATGTCCGGCATGAAGCGCTGCATGGATGACGATGGCCATTTGTCCTCGCTGCTCGTGATCCTCAAGGGCATCAAGCAGTCGCTCGCCAATGGCAGCGGCGATGCCGGAACGCTCCTTGAGCAGGCGATCGCCAACCAGGAGGAGACCACACAGCGCGCGACCCAGGCGCGAAGCCTGACCAACGAGCAGCAGTACGCTGCCGCAAGGCTGCTGCACGCCCTGACCACGCTGTTGATGCAGGTCGGGACGCATCCCGAGGAGGACGGATTCACCGTCATCAAGCGCCATTTCGATGCGCAGGTCGCAGAGCTCCACGCCGATGTGCAGCATGTCTCCGCACAGGTCTCGAACATGTTCCAGTTCTGCGATGACGTCTATCCGGACGGCCGTGAGCTGAGCATCCTCGTGGCGGAGCTGACCGCCAACCCGCATTCTGCGCGGTTCCTTGCCAAGTACCGCGTTGAAGAATACTTCATCCACAACAAGTCCCTCATGTTCCAGGAACGCCGGCGGGAGATCCTGTCGGAGATCGAATCGCTCGATCTGTAAAGAGAAAGGAGAATGATCACAATGAACAATCTGAAAAAAGCCGCAGCATTCTGCCTCGCACTGGCAATGGCCTCCGGCATGGTCGTGACGGCCAATGCCCTCGAGGTACCGGAGACGGAGAACCCGATGCCCTACACCGAAGTATACGAGCCCCAGACCGACTGGGCGGCGGCAGCGACCGTGGCATGGCGCACGGACGGCAATGCCGTATCCGTGGCAGAGAATGAGCAGCGCCCCGCGACCGGCTTTGTATGGCTCGATGCGGAGCTCAAGGTCTATGACCGCGACGGCAACCAGATCGCGGAGAAGCTCGGCGATTACATCACCGCGACCCAGAGCAGAGTGATCCCGGCGCTCTATATCAAGGATGCAGAGACGGCGACCGCACTGAAGGACTATCTGCGTGAGAGCGGCTTACAGGACTGCTTCGTCGTTTCCACACCGGAGAACAAGGAGCTCGTGCAGGATGTGGCTGACCTGCTGCATGTGCGCGGCATGCTCGACTATACCGGCACTACCGAGGCGGATCAGAACGCGCTGACCGAGATGGCGTCCTCCGTGAATGCAGCCCACGGCAAGGTCGTGCTGCTGAACGAAGCACTGGCATCGAAGGAGAATATCCTGCTGCTGCAATCCCGCGGCGTGTCCGTCTGGGTGCAGACCGGCTCGGATACCCGCAAGCTTGTGACGCTGTTCACCACCGGCGTCAACGGCATCCTGACCGATGATTATGCGGCAGCGATCCGCGCCGAGGAGCTGTTCCAGGGCGATGCGCCCGCGCTCCTGCGTCAGCCGGGTCAGGCTGCGGTCTGCACGGTCGATCTCGGCGAGGACGGCACGCTGATGGCAGCGGACAAGACCTTCAAGGAGGCGCTCGAGGCCGCAGAGGATCCGATCCCTGTGGTACTGCGGACGAATGACTATGACGCCTTCAAGGCCGTTGTGGACGAGCTGAACGCCTGGGGCAAGATCACGTCCGTGACGGCCGGCGATGCAGTGCTCGAGAAGCTCTATGCGGAGCATCCGGAGATCTCGCTGGCGGCACCGGTATCCGGTGAGGACACGGCACAGCGTCTGGGCAGTCTGGATCGCTACAATGCGTCCTATCTGCCGGAGGAATTCAACGAGGAGATGGCCGGTGCGGCACGTCACAGAGGTCTGGGCGTCCTGGGCGGCGAGGACAGTGCAGCGTATCTGCATGGTGCAGATGCCACGAACCTCGTGCAGCCGGATGCGATCGTGGAGATCAGCTCTTCCGATGTAACGGCTGCCAATGACGGCGACATCCCGAAGCCCGAGGGCAAGAAGCGCAGCGGCGAGACCATGACGCTCGACAATGCGGAGCTCGTGCAGCTCGAACAGTATGACGACAACGGCGGCCGCCGCCTGATGATCTGGCGTTACAAGACGACGCTGACCGTCGGCGAGGAGAGCAAGGGCGAGTATTATGTATACTCTGCGCCGTTTGAGGTGAACAAGGCGGATGACTGGCAGTTTGCAGGCTTTACGTATGATACGGATGAGTCCGGCGACCCGGTGAACGTCAAGGCGAAGTTCACATCGGCAGGCAACGGCGATCTGACCACGACCGTGAATGCAGACCGCACCGAGCGTGAGCGTCACGACCCGACCTGCACCGAGGGCGGCCATGTGACATGGGGCGGTGTTGTCAGCGGCGACAGGAGCCTTGACCATCAGCAGCATGAGGACGTGCTCTTCACCCGCAACATGGATGCGCACGGCCATGAGTACGAGACGACCTACACCTGGTTCGAGGACAACAAGAAGGTGACCGCCGAGCACAAGTGCAAGCACTGCGGCGAGGGCGAGAGCGAGACCGTCAACACCTTCTCCAAGATCATCAAGCGCGCAACTGCCACCGAGGACGGCTCGAAGTACCTGATCGCACAGTTCGAGAATGAGGAGCTCTTCCAGGAGCAGTCCATCATCGTGACGATCCCCGCCAAGGGCAGCACCGCGACCCCGCCTGACAAGACCACCAACTCCACCGGCAAGGGCAGCACGACCTCCAAGACCGGTTCCAAGACCAACTCCAAGACCGGCGCTGCCGCCGACACCGGCGACAAGAGCCCCCTCGGCCTCTGGTTCGGGATGGGTGCGGTTTCCCTGCTCGGCATGGCAGCTACGGTACGGCGTAAGAAGATCAAGTAAGCCCGGAGCCCGGGCAGGCGATCTGCTTTGCTAATTGAAAATGCACCGCTTCGGTGACCGCTTGCCCCCAATGCTTCGCAAAGGGGGCAAAGCTATGCCCTTTCAGCCGTCGCATCCATTCGGATGCTCCAATGCAGTTCTCTGGGGTTTCAGACAATAGTGCATTTCTATCACTTTTCTGCGATAGTATCCCTTATGCCCGGGCAGCGAGCGAAGCGATGCTGTCCCCAAAAATGCGCAAAGCAGACAAGGCCAAGCGAGGAATGCACCGTGTAAGGCTGCCTACAGCGCCGAACTGTGACCCCGGCCACTTTCTATTCCGCCGTCGCCCCGTCTCGCGGGGCGATCGAGCGGGAAGCAGCTTCCGAATCTGCCCTGCGCCAAAGCGGGTGCAGGGCAGCCGCCCTGCCGGCGGGGAGTCCAGA
>JAGADP010000061.1 GCA_017828885.1 Oscillospiraceae bacterium
CCTGACGGGCGGCCTCTTCCGCCTGGATGCGGCGCTGTTCCGCCTGCTGCTTGGCAGCTTCCTCGAGACGGCGGCGCTCCTCCGCAAGGCGGGCGGCCTCCTCCTGCAGGCGCTGCTGCTCCTCCTGCTGTCTGGCAGCTTCCTCGAGGCGGCGGCGCTCCTCCGCAAGGCGGGCGGCCATCTCCTGTAGGCGCTGCTGCTCCTCTGCAAGCTTCCTTGCCTCCGCCGCAAGGCGTTCCTTCTCGGCTGCCTGTGCGGCATCTTCGGAAGGCTTCTCCGGCAGAACAGGCGCCGGTGCGGCCTGCTTCGGTACTGGTACAGTCTGCTTCGGTGCCGGCGCGGGATATGTCAGGTCGTCAAACACGACATCGCCGCAGTCCTTCACAATATTCATGCTGAATCCGTCGAGCTTCCGGATGTCCAGATGCATGTGGATCACCCGCAGCGACGTGCAGCCGGCGAAGGCATACATGCCGATCTTCCGGATGGAAGCTGGCAGCGTGACCTCCGTCAGGCTCGAGCATTTGTGGAAGGCCTCCATGCCGATCTCCGTCACGCCCTCCGGGATGACGATGCGTTTCAGGCTGAAACAGTTGAAGAAGCAGTGGATCGGGATCCTTTCCACGCCCTCCGGGAGCGCGATCTCCGTCAGAGAGATGCAGAACACGAATGCATTATACGAGAGCTCCCGCAGCCCTGCGGGGAGCGTGATCTTCTTGAGCTTGGCGCAGTGGTTGAAGGCGTTTTCCCCGATCGTATGCAGCGTGGAGGGGCAGACGACCTCCTGCACGGCGGTCTCCTTGAACGCCTCATCGCCGATCTCCGTCACGCCCTCCGGGATGATGACCTCTGCGGGCACATCGGGCGCCGGGGTATACTTCACGAGGACGGTGCCTTCGATCGTGCACGGCGAAGGAGCTGCGCTGAGACACTCGAACGGGATGTTGTTTTCTTTTGCGTAGGTCTCGGCACAGGTATCTGCATATCCGTAGATCGTCAGATCCTCGCAGTTCGCAAATGCATCTTCGCCGATGCTTGTCACGCTGGAAGGGATCGTGACGTCTGTCAGCTTCTCACATGCAAAAAACGCAGTTTCGCCGATGCTCGTCACGCCGTCCGGGATCGTGATACTGGTCAGATTCACACAGCCCCAAAATACAGCATCCCCGATGCTCGTCACGCCGTCCGGGATCGTGATACTGGTCAGACTCATGCAGCCAAAAAATGCTCCACTGTCAATGCTTGTCACGCCGTCCGGGATCGTGATACTGGTCAGACTCACGCACCTCTCAAATATACCATCCCCGATGCTCGTCACGCCGTCCGGAATCGTGATACTGGTCAGATTCTCACAGTCGGAAAACGCCGAATTTTCGATGCACGTTACGCTGTCCGGGATCGTGATGCTGGTCAGATTCGCGCAGCCCGAGAATGCAAACTCACCAATGCTCGTCACGCTGTCCGGGATCGTGATGCTGGTGAGATTCCTGCAATGAGAAAATGCCCGATCGCCAATGCTCGTCACGCTGTCCGAGATCGTGATGCTGGTCAGACTGGTGCAACTATCAAATGCATCATCGCCGATGCTTGTTACACTGTCCGGGATCGTATAGCTCGCAGCTGTTTTTCCGGCAGGGTACTGCACCAGTGTCTTTCGATCAGCCGTCATCAGAATGCCGTTTACAGTCGTATAACTGGAACCGCCAGCAACCTTAATTTTTGTCAGAATGTTGCAGCCCGAAAATGCACAAAAGCCAATGCTTGTCACGCTGTCCGGGATCGTGATGCTGGTCAGACTGGTGCAATCCATAAATGCACCAGCGCCAATGCTCGTCACGCTGTCCGGGATTGTGACATCTCCGGAACATTTTTTTCCATCAATGAGAACGCCGTTTTCAATAACGAGCGTTCCCTTCTTATCAAATGATCCCATCAGTTTTCCTCCTCAATGTCCGCCTTTTCCAGCACGAGGCTGATCGCCCACGGCGGGACGTCATAGGAATTGCACTCCTCATCCAGAAAGACAAAGGCTGTCTTGTACACCGGCGGTGCGGTCGGGAAGCGTCCGTAGTCGTCGGTGAAGTAGATCATCCCCTTCAGGTTCTGGAACTCCTTCGCCTTGATGAGCTCATCCACATAGGAGAACACCGGTCGGAAATCCGTGCCGCCCAGTCCGCGGATGGTCATGCGCTGGAGATAGGCGTCGAATTCCTCCTGGCAGGTGATCTTGGCATCCTCCTGGATGTCGGCGTCACACTGGATGATGTGGATATTCACCTTGGAGAAGAAGCTCTCCTGCTGTTTGAGGATGTTGTAGGTCTTCTGCACGAATTTCTGCACGGTCTTGCCTGCCACGGAGCCGGAGGTGTCGATCGCGATGACGAACTCCCGCACGCGCTTCATCTCCTTGTATTCGAGCGGCTCGACCAAGGGCATGTTGCCGTAGAGATCCATGCCGTAGGTGTAGAAATTGTAGTCGAAGGTGTCCTCGTCGATGTGCATGACCTCGCCATAGACCGCGAATCTGCGGAGGAAATCGCTGTAGTCGCAGCGGTCCCGGTGCAGCGCTTTGAGGTTCTGGATCATGTTGCCGGCTCTGTCGCCGCGGGCTTTCGAGAAGGTCTCAAGATCCACCTGGATCTGGCGGGAGATGCGATCCCAGGTCTCTCTGGCCTCGCGCTCGCTCATGGCGCCGCCGTCCTCCTCGTCGTCCTCTCCGCCTCCGCCGCCGGAGCCGCTATCGGGATAATGGCTGCCGTAGTTCTCCGCACTGCCGCCGCCAAGACCTTTGCCGTTGCCGGTGGGCGGGATGTACCAGGGGGTGTGGTCGTCCATGAAGAACGACTTCTGCATCTCGGCGCACTGGATGTCCGTGATGTCCTGGTCGATGAAATAGCGGTAGATATGCTCGGCCGTCATGTGCTTGACCTTGCTGCGGAGCGCCGCAAGCACCTGTGACTGCAATCCCTCGCAGGGATCCTCGAGGCACGGGAGCGCCAGATCACGGATCATCTGTTCCACGGCGATGTCGCAGGACAGATCCCACACATCCTGCCGGAGCCCGGTGCCGACATAGGGATGCTGAAACACACAGTGCAGCACCGTATGCAGATACATGCGGGTAACACGCCGGTTGTTCAGCGAAAAGGTCTGGAGCACGCTCACGCTGTCAAAAAAGAGATGGCGTGTATCCGTTCCGATGCCGATGACAGGAAAGGCCACCGGCACCAGTCTGCTGACGGCGCTGTCCATGAAACGCAGATTGAGAAACAGGCTGTTTCTGGCATATTGCAGCACCTGGCGGGCAAGCTTTTCCGCCTGCCGGAGCTTTTCCTCATTCTGAGTGTCCATGGCGTTCTCCTCTCCTGAAAATCGTGAAAGAAGCACTGCCGTCGTGACGCACAGTGCTTCTTCATGAATTACGGCATTATTCCTTACGCAGATAGCGGGATGTCTTCTTCTTCTTTTTCTTCTCGTACATCATCTGGTCGGCCGTGGTGATCATGTTGAACAGCGTCACGTTCGGATCAATGGGCGCGATATACGTGCCGATACTTGCCGAAAGCTCATAGGGCTTGTTGATGATGTGGTTCTGGTCGGAGAGCCGCTTCAGGAAGCGGTACTCCAGTGCCTCGACCTCGTCCTCGTTCGTGCCGATGCCGAGGATGATGAACTCGTCACCGCCGAAGCGGGCGCAGATCTGGCCGGGCAGACAGCAGTCCTTGATGACGCTGGCCAGCCGCTGGAGCGCAAAGTCGCCCTCCTTGTGGCCGTAGTTGTCGTTGACGATCTTCAGGCCGTCCATGTCGATGAAGGAGATCAGCAGCGGATCGCCGGTATCCTCGCACTTGCGGTAGAGCAGATCGGCCTCGCGGATGAAGCCGTTGCGGTTGAAGATGCCGCAGAGCGGGTCGATGACATAGAGCTTGTCGAGCTCGCTGATGACGTTGTTCAGGTGCAGCAGTTTACGGATGTTCTCGATGGAGTTGGAGATGTTCATCATGATGGAATGACAGAGCATGCTCTTCATCGGGAACTTGCTGCCGGTGATGATGTAGTAGCCGAGACAGCGCTCACGGAAGTGCAGCGGCAGGAAGAAGCTGACATTGCCGCCGCCCTCGAGCGGGAGCGGGAACATCTGGGAGCTCGAGAAGGAGTCCACGCTGCCCACGCCGTCCTTCTGCCAGATGAGCGGTGCGCTCATGGTCTTGGTGTAGCCGTGGATCTGGTAATCATCCGGCGCGCTGCCGCGGAACGTGGTGTTCCACTCGGCGCAGAGACACATGCACCACTGGTCGCATTCGAGATGGCTCAGGAACTTGGTGATGACCTCCTGGTTCTGCTCGGGCGTTTCGGACTCGGCCAGCTCCGAGGTCATGCGGTTCAGGATGGCAATATCCGAACGACAGTTGTCGATGATGTCGAAGGTGCTCTTCTTGTAGGTCTCAAAATCCTCATCACCCTCGTGCTTACAGCCGCAGCTCTCGGTGAACACCGGCTCTGCGCTGAGGGAGATGACCTTCTCCGGATTGCCGCCGTTTGCCGCATCGAGCAGCACTTCACATGCCTTATAGCCGGCGTCATACAGCGGACGGGAGACGGAGCTCAGCGTCGGGCAGTAGTGACGGGCGTTGTAGGTATTGTCGAAGCCGGTGACGATGATGTCCTCCGGGATCGAATAGCCGGCCTTCTGGAGAGAGCGCATAGCAGAGAGCGCCATGGCGTCGTTGGCCGAGATGATCGCATCCGGCAGCGGCATTCCGGAGTTCAGGAACTCCTCTACCGCGCGCTCGCCGTCGATCGGGCGGAACTCGCCGAAGTACACGCGCCGTGCATCGGCAATGAGCCGGTTCTCCGCCATGACATGCAGGAACGCCTCATAGCGCGCCTGTGCCTCGGGATTGGAGAGCGGGCCGGAGATGTAGTTGACGGTCTTGGCGCCATGCTCCTGGATGACATGCTGCACGATGGCACGCATGGCCTCGATGTTGTCGATCTTGATGTTATAGAAATCCGGATCGTCGTCACAGTCGAGGAACACGCCGGGGATCCCGGCAGCCTTGACACCGGCGATGATCTTCTTCTTCATCTCAGGATTGCAGATCGTGTTTGTCAGGAGCACAGCACCGTCAAACTTGCGGTAATTGATGAGGTTGTAGATGTTATACTCACCAATGTCATATTTGCTATTGGAGATAACGCCGCCGAACGACGCAAAGCAGGTGACATTGGCATTGGCCTTCTTGGCGCAGTCAATGACACCGTCGATGACGCTGTTCTGGTATTCCTCGTCAACACCTGCCGCAATGACGACAATGTGCTTGATGGATTCTTCTGTCATGGTCAGCCCTCCTAAGATGCCTCCCGTCTCTGTGCATTTCTGCATAGCCTGCGGGCGGCGGGTTGATTGATTTTATCTAAAATGCTAATCACGCATTTAAACAAAAAGCGGCGCTGTGTAAGCGCCGCTGAATGTACCTGTTATCCGGGTTGCGGTGCCGGGACGTTATGCACTTTCGCCCGTTGCTCTCCGGGTCGGGATCTCGATGAGCTTTGCCCGGTGAAGTGCAAAGCCGATCGCGCTGGAAAAGACCGTAGACGCGATCATCTCGCTGATCGCATTCACACCCGCAAGTGCAGCCATGAAGATGATGGCCGTGATGAACGTCAGCTCGCTGATCTGGAACTTCTCGAGCAGCGCCTGTACATAATCCGACTTGCCGAAGAAAATGACAAGTGCTGACAGGAACATGACCGTATTCAGGAATGCTGCGCAGAAGCCGGTGATGGCAAATGCAGGATACGGCGGCATGATCTTCTCGCACCCCTTGCAGATCAGCCCGACGAGGAAACCGTCGAGGACTCTCGGCACGAAGCAGAGAACGAATGTCAGAACCGGATTGATGGCAAACAGTGCAATGAGCATCTTACTGGGCGCCATGCCGACGCCGATCGAGCAGAGAAAACTGCCGATGCCCCATACTGCACCAATGATGGTACCTCCGGTTGGCCCGAGTGCAATGGCTGCGATCGCTACGGGGAGCATCGCGAAGGTGATCTTCAGCTCTCCGATCGCAACAGATCCGATCGGCGTCATGATCATCAGCA
>JAGADP010000062.1 GCA_017828885.1 Oscillospiraceae bacterium
AGAGCTTGGCGCATCTGCTTGCTATCCGGGCATGGGCGCTTTCAACGTAAAGAAGTAAGCGACTTTCCCATATTGCACAAAGCCGCACCTGCGTGATCGGGTGCGGCTTTGCCGTTTTCTATGCCGTTTTCCCGTTTCCTAAAATGACAAGACCCCCGCATCAGCCAAGATGCGGGGGTCATTCTGTTTATTTCCGTAACAGCAGCCATTTGAGCATCGCCAGATCGAATACGTCGATCACGCCGTCCTGCATCAGGTCGGCGGCCGCCTCGTCCGGGAGCTCGCCGATGCCGTGGATGAACTTCTGCAGGGTGATGAGGTCGATCAGATCGGCTGCGCCGTCCGTGTTGAGGTCGCCTGCCACCGGCGGGATGGTGACCGGAAGCCCGTAGAACTCCACCTCCGCGATGTTGCAGCAGTAGACGCTGTCCTGGTTCACGCCGTTATTGGGCGCACCGCTCGGCACGGCATAGCGGATATAGCGGGCAGTCTTAGCCTCCGGGAGCACCACCTGCTGCATACCGGTGGGCTTGCCGGATACGGTATAGACCTTCTCCCAGGTCGTGCCGTCCTCGGATACCTCGAAATAGCTGTCCGCCATGCGGTATTCATAGCCGCTGCGGGGGCAGAAGCCGATCGCCCGCAGGTCATAGCTCTCGCCGAGATCCGCCTGGATCCATCCGTCGCCGACGCCGTCGAAGAAGGTGCTCGTGTTGCCGTCAAATGCCTTGGTATGGTCATAATCCGTCTGATCCTTCCACGCACTGGAGCCGGAGGTCGCCACCGGTTCGAGCTTGTTGAAGCTCTCGGAAAGGAGGATCTTGCCGTGTACGGTGATCTCCGCCACGCAGCAGCGATCATCGCCGGTGGAATAGCGGACATAGCGTGCCTTCGTGCCGGACGGGAGCTTCACGGTGTTGAGCTGACATGCCGGAGCGTCTGCCACGGTATGGACAGTCTCCCAGGTCGTGCCGTCGATCGAGACCTCGAACACGCCGCCTGTCATCGTGGATTCATAGTCCTTGCGGGGACAGAAGCCGATGGCGCTCAGCTCGTACACGCCCTCAAGATCCGCCTGCACATAGCCGCCGGATTCGTTGTCGTAATAGGTCTCGAGGTCGCCGTCAAATGCCTTGTACGCATCGGCGCCGCTGCCCTTTACCTGCTTCTCGGAGAACTGCATGCCGCCGACACCGGTGGAGCAGCCGTTGATGATGTAGGTCGTCACGGAATGCCCCGCAAGCTGCGTGCTCAGGCGGTTTCCGTTGAGCGTGACAGGCGCACAGTCCGCCCAGTTCTCGGTATTGCTCGTGCGGATGACCTGCGCCGTGGTGCCGACCTTGTCAAAGCCGGAGAGCGTCACATTCAGGTCTGTCGGGCTGCCGTCAGTGTTGTAGGCAACGACTACGACCTGCCCTGCTACCGGATCATAGGCAGCGACCGTGTTGCCGCCGGTGCTGAGCATCGTCATGCCCGGGCGGATGTAGCGGGTGTACTGCCCAAAGGAGTAGTATTTCTTAGTGAAGATGATCTTGTCATTGTCATGATCCGCCACGCAGCAGCCCCAAAAGCCGCCCTGCACGTTGACCATGCCCTTGTCCTTGTTGCCGTTCATGCCGACCGCAGAGATATGGTTGTCGATGACCTGCCAGATGATCCATGCGGAGGGATTCAGGCCGTTCATATCGGCATTGATGCGCTCGGCCAGCCACAGACCGGAGCCCATCTCGCCTGCATTCGTGCCGGCTGTGGAACCGCCGTCCACCTCGCTCATCCAGAGGTTCTTCCCTGCCGAAACGGCCGTATTGCGCAGTTCTGTGCGTTTTGAACCGCCGTATGTATGGGTGTCGATGCGGGTGATAGCGTTCTTCGCCTCGGCAGAGAGCGCCTTGAATGCGTCGATCTGCGTGTCGATGGAGGTCTCGTCCGTGCCGACGATCTGCACATCGTTCAGACCGCGCTTGTTCATGGATTTTTGCAGCTCGAGGATCATCGTGGACTCGGAATTGCCGATGTCGAAGTGACAGCCCTCCTGCTTGTTGCTGTTCTTGCCCCAGAAATTGGTATACGGCTCGTTGAACGCCTCCACGCTCTGCACCTTCACACCCCAGACCTTCTCGTAATGGTCGCAGACCTCAGCGAGGTACTCGGCGAAATCATCGTAGCAGTCGTCCTTCAGGTTGTTCGCACCGGGGTTGTCGTTGCCGGTGGAACAGCCGGATTTGCACATGTAGTAAGGCGGCGAATTGGAGAACATCTCCACGATCATGTCATCCCCGCACGCCTCGATGCAGCGCAGCAGGACATTGCGCTGGTTGGCGTCCTTCGACCAGTCGTAGGTCGCCTCATAGCCGTTCCAGTTCGTATAGCCCGGCATGTTGGAGTCGGTACGTGTGATGTGCGTGTGGGTCGGGTCATCGCCGCCGCCGATGTTGAAGCGGGCGATGTTCAGCCGCAGACCCTCGTCACCGTAGAAGGCATCCGCTGCCTTCTGTGCCAGCGAATCGGAATAGCCGACACGGTTCGCCCACCAGCAGAGCGAGGTTCCCCATCCCTCGAACACGCCGTCATTGACCGGATAGATCGCCTCCGGTGAGAGCGTGACGTTCTGTGCGGCATCCGCCTTCATTCCGACGCCCGAAAATGCCGGGATCGCCAGTGCCGCAGCGCACAGGAACGCCGTGATTCTTTTTGTGATTCTCATATTGCACCCCCATTTTGATATCCCTATACGGATATACTTACATTTATTATAACATGTACGTACAACTAATGCAACATCTTTTATGAAATCGCATCATATTTTTGATATATTTTGCAAGATTTCTACCATATAAAACGAAAACGCAGGAACAACCGTGATGGTGTTCCTGCGCTCTTTTGCTTATACTACATATCTTTTAATCTTGACAGACAAGTAAAGCTTGCACCTCCCCCACTCCGTGGGGGAGAAAGGGGTTTTAAGGGGGCTACGCCCCCTTAAAACCCCTTCATGATCTTTTTAGTTATATGATCTCAAACATCCCCATCATGCCTGAAAGCCGTGTCCCGATGTCGGTCTCCGGCGGGAGCAGCGCCAGCGCCACCTGAAAGGGCTCGGCGTTGTCCGTATCTGTC
>JAGADP010000063.1 GCA_017828885.1 Oscillospiraceae bacterium
GTCCCTTGGTCGCCGTCCGCAGACGGCGAAATCTCCTAATACCGGAGGGCGCTCCGCAAGGGGTGAATTTCAAAAACAGTCCAGTGGACTGTTTTTGAAAGAGGGGACGCCCTGCAAGAGAGGGCGTCCCCTTCTTGGCGTCAGGTGAGCTTATCCCCGCCGCCTTTATGCGGCGGCAACGGAAGCCTTTTGACAAGCTGGAACTCAGCCTTTGCATGATCGCCTAAAAGTAAAACAAGTCCTCAAACTTCATATCCAGCGCGATACACAGTATCAGCGCCAGTTTGGCGGTCGGCTGGAACTGTCCGGTCTCGAGGGAGCTGATGGTATTCCGGGAGACGCCGACCATGTTGGCGAGGTCTGCCTGCGAGAGCTTGCGCTCGGTGCGGACTTCCTTGAGGCGGTTTTTCAGTACGAGCGAATCATCCAAATTTCAGCACCCCCATGTCCCGAAGGGTGTAGATCATTGCCAGGATTGTCAGCACTGCAAACACAATGCCAAAGCCAAGATAGGTCCAGTCCTTCCCCTTCTGCTCATGCTTCCGATAGAGGATCCCCATCACGATGCACTGCGCAGCGCTGTAGCCGAAGAACATCACCCAGAAGAGCTGATTGCCCTTGCCGGTCAGGAACGTGTAGATGATATTCACAACCGCCCCGAGCATCATCGCAACGGCGCCGGCAAAGGTCTTGCTCTTATTGGCAACTTCCAGCTCCGCAAGGTCAGCGCCCTTGTTTTCCTGTCTGCTCTTCTCTAAAATTTCTTCCTTTGTCATAAGTCATTCCTCCTCTGCCAAGTGTACTTGGCGTTCGTTCTGGCTATATTATAGCACTGCCAAGTGTGCTTGTCAAGCTTTTGCCAAGCACACTTTGCAAAATCGGCGGAATGCACAATTCGGCAAACGCTCGTTTGTGCATGTCGCCACATCCGGCCTTTCCGCACCCCGGACAGGAACACACCAAATTGCAAATTTCTGCCGGTTCTGTGAGACTTTTTTTGCAGAACCTCTTGACTTTTCCCTATTTTTATACTATAATTAACATGTATGTCGCATGTAATGCGGCCAACAGAGAGAAAGCTCCGCCCGAACGGTCAAAACCACAGGTGCGGGCGGTTACAGGAGGTCAGATCGTGAACAAGAAAGTAGGAAAACCCGTCTTCTTCATTGTCATGTGCATCATACTGCTGTTTGCTTATACAACAGTATTCGGTGTGGACAGCTATAAAGGAGACATCCCGACCACGTATATCCACGGACTCGATGACATCCGTCTGGGTATCGACATCCAGGGCGGTGTAGATGTCACCTTTGAGCCGGAGGATGATCTGGATGCGACCGAGGATCAGATGAACGCTGCGATGGAGGTCATCAAGCTTCGTCTTTCCACGCTCAACATCAACGACAGTGAAACGTATGTAGACTACAACAACAGCCGTATCATCGTGCGGTTCCCGTGGCAGTCCGGCGAGGAGAACTTCGACCCGGCCGCCGCTGTGGACGAGCTTGGACAGATGTCCGAGCTGACATTCCGCTACGGTACGGAAGTAGACGGCGAGGTCATCCTGACCGGATCGAGCGTCGATGTCGCTTCCCCCGGCTATGACCAGCAGAATTCCCAGTGGGTCGTACAGCTCTCGCTGAACGATTCCGGCAAGGACGCCTTCGCAACGGCGACCGCACAGCAGGCAGCCCAGGGCGGCTACATCTCCATCTGGATGGATGATGTCTGCATCTCCAGTGCGACCGTTAACGAGGCCATCAGCAACGGTAATGCCGTGATCTCCGGTAACTTCACCGCAGAGTCCGCCAAGAAGCTGGCTGATCAGATCACATCCGGTGCGCTGCCGTTCTCGCTCCATGCCACCAGCACCAAGACCCTGTCCCCGACACTCGGTACCGGTGCGCTCCGTGCCATGATCATCAGCGGCCTGATCGCACTCGGCTTCATCTGCCTGTACATGCTCGCGCTGTACCGCATCCCGGGCCTGATCGCCGTACTCGGTCTGATCGGACAGGCTGCCGGTATGCTGGCCGCCGTTTCCGGCTGGTTCGGCTTCCAGCCCAGCTCCACGCTGACCATCCCGGGTATTGCCGGTATCATCCTCTCCATTGGTATGGGCGTTGACTGTAACATCATCACCGCCGAGCGTATCAAGGAGGAGCTTGCCAAGGGCAGAAACGTGGAGAGCGCCATCAAGTCCGGCTACTCCAATGCATTCTCCGCCATCCTCGACGGTAACCTGACACTGGCGATCGTTGCCATCATCCTGATGGGTGCCTTCGGTACCAACACCAACCCCATCACTAAGTTCCTCGATGCCACGATCTTCCGTCCGTTCGGCGCAACGACCGAGGGCTTCATCTACTCCTTCGGCTTCACCCTCGTGGCCGGCGTTATCCTGAACTTCATCATGGGCGTGTTCGCAGCAAGACTGATGTCCATGTCCATCGCACGCTTCAAGGCCTTCCAGAAGCCGTCTCTGTTCGGCTACAACGAGAAGACCTACAAGCCGGTCAAGACACTCGACTTCTCCGGCAACAAGAAGAAGTTCTTCATCATCTCCGCAGTCCTGCTGGTACTCTCCATCTGCACCACCTTCCTTGGTGTGGAGATCGCCATCGACTTCAAGGGCGGTACCATCGTATCCTACTCCTACAGCGGTGACCTGGATCCGGAGACCTGCCGCAGCGACATCGAGGGCATCCTGAACAGCCCTGTCAATCTCCAGACCGGTGAGAGCTTCGACTCCGACACCAACATCCTGACAGTCTCCTTCTCCTATGACGAGAGCCTGACGCTCGAGCAGCAGGAGAACATGCTCGCCAAGATGCAGGAGATCTACCCGTCCAACAACGTGAACATGCTCGAGAGCAACGAGGTAAGCCCGTCCTCCGGTAGAGAATTCTTCGGCAAGTGCATCGTGGCCGTTATCTTCGCAGCGCTCCTGCTCATCATCTACATCGCTCTGCGATTCAAGCGCATTTCCGGCTGGTCCGCCGGCGTCTTCACGATCGCAGCGCTACTGCACGACATCATCATCACCTACGGCAGCTTCGTGCTGTTCGGCTTCGAGATCAACTCCAACTTCATGGCAGTTATCCTCACCATCTTCGGTTACTCCATCAACAACACCATCGTTGTTTACGACCGTATCCGTGAGAACCAGGGTCTCATGTCCAAGAAGGATCCCATCTCCGAGCTGGTGAATGCATCCGCAAGCCAGACACTGCGCCGTTCGATCCGGACGTCCATCACCACGCTGTCCACCATGATCATCATTTCCGTGGTAGCGTACATCTTCCACGTAGAGAGCATTCTGAGCTTCTCCGTGCCGATGGCATTCGGTCTGCTGGCAGGTACCTTCTCCTCTCAGTGCATCGCTCCGACCCTATGGGTATGGTGGAACGAGCGCAGAGGCAACAAGACCGTCGGCGACTGCGCAAAGGCAACAGGCGCTGCCAAGTAAACACACAAAAAAGAGAGAGGTCCGCCTCTCTCTTTTCTTTGATATACCCAAAGATGATTTTTTTGATCAAACTTTTTTTCTCCAAAAAAAGCTTGCGGGGGTCAAGGGGGCAGAGCCCCTTGTCGCCGTCCGCAGACGGCGAAATCCCCAAAACAAGCCCCGGCGCATCAAAACGCCGGGGCTCTTGCATTATCCTGTATATCTGCTGTGTGTCTCGTTGACGGTGATCTGAGAAACTTCCGTGATGCTCTTGTCCACAGCTACCAGCACGGCATAGAAGCCCTCGACCGGTCCGCCGTTAATGTCCAGGTGGTGCATCGTGATCGTCACGCCGCCGTCCGAAGTCTCGATCTGCCGGACTTCCTGGCGGTTGTTGTGGTTCGCCTCATCCGCACAGAATACCGCAAGATTATGCGTCTCGAAGAACGCCGCCGGGTAGGCCGCCATGAGCTCCGCCAGCACCTCTGCGCTGTCCCGATGCGCAAGGCAGTCGGTCATGTTGATGTTCTGGGGCGTGACAGTCTCGGTGAAGTACGTCTCCAGCTCTGCGGGGGAGGTGAGGAGCTCCTTGGTGACGTGCTCGGAGGAGAGCCCTTCCCGGTAGCCGATCGTCACGCGCTTCACGGTGTCGTTCAGCTCATAGAGATAGGACTGCAAGTCCGCCGGAGCTTCACACTGCGCACCGTAATACGCCGCATAGATCAGCAGGAGCGCCGCATCCGAGGCGTCTGAGAAGCCGTCGCCGTTCAGATCGCCGATGATCCGCGCCTCCACCATCCTCGGATCGAGGAACGTGGCATCCTGTGCGCCTGCCATCGCCGCCTGTATCAGGATCTTCGCCGCATCGCTGGCGTTGTGGATGCCGTCATGGTTCAGGTCGCCGAAGTCGTTCAGATAGCGCTCCGGGAAGAAGGACGGGTATTCATACGCCGCCGTGAATACGACATAGCGGGTGCCCTCCGTGGAGGTGAGGACAAAATGCCGCTCGCCGTGCCATTCCGTGAGATAGTCGGCATACTGCTCGTCCGTGAAGAAGCTCCCGGTCACGGTGAAGGTATCCGCCTCCGCATAATTGCCCTTTACATCGGGCTCTCTGTGCATGGACTCCCACATGGGCTCCCACTTGCCATTGTCGGAGAGCGTACTGCCGTAATACGTGATCACATCGCCGATCTCCGCATCCGCACAAAGCTGCTCAAACAGCGTGTCTTTCGTGTCTGTGATGGTATAGACCTGCAGCTGATCGCCGTTGTTGTTGAAATCCTTGTCCGTCCCCTCAAACGGGATCTCCAGCACATAGAGGTTCGTATGCGCCTGGATCGGCGGATGCCACATGGTATTTTCCGGATAGGAGGCCTTGTCCAGCACCACGAACTGCCGTGTCGTGGGTTCAGCGGACGTAGTCAGGTCAGTCTCCGGGACAAATGACGGTCTGCCGTTTTTCCGGATCACAAGATAGCGTGCCTGGTCGGAGGAGGTGAATGCCAGATACCTTTCTCCGTCCACCTCGGTGACATGGTCATTATCCGTCAGGAGACTGCCCTTTTTCACAAATGTCTCATCATCCGGCGGCGTTCCGTCACGGCCAAGTGTGTTCCAGCAGTTCAGACATGTTGAAATGAGCGAAGTGCCCGTATATTCGATGATGTCGCCCCACTCCGCCTGCTCGATGATGTCCTTGAACAGCGGGTCATCGTCTTTCAGGATATAGGTCGGGAGATTCGCACCGTTGTCCTCATAAGCGGCAGTCGTGACATTGCACGGGTATTCAAGGAGATAGAGCACCGACCCTATCTTGTCAAGTACCACATAATCCTGCTTATAATACGTGGGATCGGGAAGCGGGTCGGGCATAGTCGGCTCCGTCGCCGCAATGCGGCCGCTCAGCTCCGCAAGAAGCGCCGCTGTGGCATCATCGTCGCCCTTGTACAGGAAACAGCCGTTTTCGTCCTTCTGCACGGCATCCTGCAGGGTATCCGGCAGCACGCCGACCTCCTCAAATGAGCCGTCCTCCTTCATGATAAAATAGTTTGAATTCGGCGAAGGCAGCTCGGTATAGCTGTAGTCGCCGGTATACAGCAGGATGTCCCCCACATCCCAGTCCGCAGATGCGGCTGTATAGCGCCCCTCCCCGGTAGACCAGTCGCTGATCTCATAGCTGTTGTAGCCGTAGGGGTTGCCCTTCTCCTTCACGAGATCAAAGAGGATGGCGCGATTGTCATTTTTGTCGGCAACAAGGAAATACGTCCCTTTCGATGGCTGTCGCGCCGTCACCGGAAACGCCGGCACGGAGCAGAGCAGCATACTGATGCTTGTGAGAATTGCGATCGTTCGTTTCATAGGGATCCCTCCTTTTTAAGATATGGCGTTCAGACGGAAGTACCGTCCGGATTCTGATGGAAATTCGACCGGATCTGGAGCAGCTCGTCCTTGTTGTCGCCCGTGGCGCAGAACGTATAGTACCCGTCATCCCAGAACAGCTTGTACTGATCCTGATACTTGATCAGAATGGTCGCATCATAGCCGGGAACAGACGAGACACTGCCGTGCCAGGAGTCAACGATCTGGTAGACATCCCGCTGCATCTGCTTGACATAGCAGACATTGCCGGAGGACATCGTGATGCGGTATTTCAGCGCATCGTCCTCCGTATAGGGCGGCGAAACGTCGGCTACCCACGTATTCATCTCATAGAGGATATACCGATCCGGCGAAGGCGTAGACGTCCCCGTATAGGTCAGGCACAGTGTGCCCATGTTCCAGACCGCATGAAACCCGGGATAGGGATCCGCCCCTTCCGTCGGCTCAGGTTCCGTCGGCGGCGGGTCGTTGGCCGGCGGTTCGGTCGGGCACTCGGTAGAGAGATTCCATGCCTCAGTGGGATCCCACGCCTCGGTGGGCTCCTGCGGCTGTGTCGGTCGCTGTGTCGGCTTCTCAATGCACGGTTCCGTAGGGCTCTGGGTCGTTTTCTCCGTTGCCGGAACAGTTGCCCTCTGTGTCGGCTCGGTCGGATCCGTAGACGGAGAACCGGTCGGGCGCTGGGTCGGCTGCACACGTTCGGTGGTCTGCGCCGTGGCAGACTGGGTCGGTGCCATGTTGGTGGTCGGTGCGGATGTGGTCTCCGGCGGTTCCGTCGGATCAGTCACAGGCTGGGGCGCATCGGTCGGCTCCTCGGTCGGGGGATAAGTCTCACCCGGCACGATGAGGACAGGCGCACTCTCGCTGCCGGACGGCTCCGGGGCAGAGGTCTCCGTCTCACTGGCGGCTGTCTGCACATCCGTTGGCTCCTCCGGCGGGACGGGCTCGATGCGTCGGAGCTTCGCCCAGACACCCGTTGCCATGCCGACTGTCAGGAGCAGACAGGCTGCCGCCGTGACTGCCCGGAAGACAGAGCTGTGGTAGATGGATGGTGCTGCTTTTTTCGGCGGAACAGCTTCGCCGCGCGCCTTTGCAAGGCTTTTCTGGTAAAGCTCCTCCATGTTGAAAGGAGCAGCATAGTATCTGGCGAGCTCACGCTCGGTCGCCTTATCCGGGTGCGAAAGCAATGTAGTGATAGGTGGCATATGCTGACCTCCTTTCATCGGAATGTGATGCCCTCGCCGGCCAGCAGCTTTCGCAGCTTGGCTCTGGCACGGCTGAGGCGTGTTCGTACAGCGATGGGATGCAATCCGACCTGTTCCCCGATCTCCTTTGCAGTACAGCCATAGAAATACTTGCCGATGACGATGCTCGCATCCGGCTCCCCGAGCGAACGGATGCAGGCCAGAAGCTGCTTCCGGAGTGCAGCCTCCTCGTGATCCTGTTCGATGTCCTCCCCGGAGGCGATCTCCGGCAGGGGCTCCGCAGGCGGCGCTTCCTTTCTGGCAGAAAGGCGGCGGTAGGCGTCAATGCCCGTGCGGATGGCAAGTGTCCGGATATAGCTTTCGAGCTTGTCCTCTCCGATGCTGTCGTAGTTGCGGAACAGATCGGCGAACACATCGCTAACGGCTTCCTCCGCATCCTCATGGGTACCAACATGGCGGATGCGGTTCCAGACTATGGTATAGACATAACTGCTGTATCGGGTGAAAAGCTCACGGAAGATCTCATCCTGTGAAGCCGTCAACGGCTCACGGTCATGATCCATAGTTTCACCTCTCGAAAACAAAATTGCGCAATTTTGGCTTTCACTCATATATATCGCAAAACGAGTGCGAAACGTTACAGGTATTTGAGATATTTCAAAAAAAATTTTTTCTGGGAGGCTCTCTGCAAATCCGACCCCCGACCCGCTTTAGGGACGCTGCCCCTAAAAACCCCGCTTATCATTCCGAGCAAGAATAAAAAGGGGTCGCAGGGCGCAGCCCCGCCCGCCAGGAGCGCCCGGAGCGAAGCGAACGGGCGCTCCCATCGGCTTGAGGGGATTTTCCCCCTCATTACCTCTATTATACCAGCTTTTCCAGGCATATAGTTATAAATCCCCGGGATAATTTACAAAAAATTCACAAATAGGATAGTTCAGTTTTGACAAAAGCCCTTGCAAAAAACACCATTCTATGCTACAATGATAGTAAGGCTGTGTTTGCAGAAAAACTGCATTCCCGGCATCTGAATTACGTTCCGAAAAGGAGAATTATGTTATGCAGTACGGCTATTTTGACCTTGCAAACAAGGAATATGTTATCACACGCCCGGACACCCCGGCGCCCTGGGTCAACTACCTCGGCTCCCCGGCTTACGGTGCGATCATTTCAACAATGCCGCCGGCTACAGCTTCGTACAGTCCGGTGCCAACGGCAGACATACACGCTTCCGCTTCAATTCCATGATGGCGCTCCCGGGCAGATACATCTATCTGCGCGATGCCGAGAACGGCGACTACTGGTCTGCGACCTGGCAGCCCGTCGGCAAGCCCCTCGACCAGTACAAGAGCGAGTGCCGCCACGGTACCGCCTATTCCGTCATGACCTCCGAGTATGCAAAGATCGCCACCGAGACGACCTACTATGTACCGGACGGCCAGACCTACGAGGTATGGCGCATCAAGGTCACCAACCAGGACAGCAAGCCGAGAAAGCTCTCCACATTCGGCTTCATCGAGTTCACCAATGAGAACAACTACGAGCAGGATCAGGTCAACCTCCAGTATACCCTGTTCATCTCCCGCACCGAGCGCATCGGCAACAAGATCCTCCAGCACATCAATGAGCATTCCGGCAAGTGGGCGGACGGTTCCAACCACAAGGAGCGCTTCTTCGGCGTGGCAGGTGCAGAGGTCGCTGACGGCTGCGGCAATTTCGATAACTTCATCGGCTCCTACCGCACCTACTCCAACCCGATCATGGTAGAGCAGGGCAAGTGCGATGATTCCATGAACTTCAACAGCAACTCCTGCGGCGCACTCCGCTGCGAGCTGGAGCTTGCTCCCGGCGAGACCAAGGAGCTGATCTTCCTCCTCGGCCAGAAGAACGATGCCGAGTCCGATGAGATCCTCGCCCGCTATGAGAAGCCCGGCGTTGTCGATGAGGAGCTCTCCGTCCTCAAGAATTACTGGCACAGCAAGCTCGCCAACTTCGAGGTCGAGACACCCTCTCCGGAATTCAACAACATGATGAACGTGTGGAACGCCTACCAGTGCTTCATCACCTTCATCTGGTCGAGAGCGGCTTCCTTCGTATACTGCGGTCTGCGCAACGGTTACGGCTACCGTGACACCGTGCAGGACATCCAGGGCATCATCCACCTCGATCCCGAGATGGCTGCCGAGAAGATCCGCTTCATGCTCTCCGCACAGGTATCCAACGGCGGCGGCCTGCCGCTGGTCAAGTTCGACCACAATGCCGGCCATGAGACCTGCCCGGACGAGAACGACGAGCACAGTGTATATGCCAAGGAGACAGGCCATCCGTCCTATCGTGCGGATGATGCGCTCTGGCTGTTCCCGACCATCGTGAAGTACATCGGCGAGAGCGGCAACAAGGCATTCCTCGACGAGGTCATCACCTATGCAGAAGAGGGCGGCGGCGAAGCCACTGTCTATGAGCACCTGAAGAAGGCGATTGAGTTCTCCCTGAACCGCATGGGCGACCACGACATGCCGGCCGGTCTGCACGCAGACTGGAACGACTGCCTGCGTCTCGGCAAGAAGGGCGAGTCCACCTTCGTAGCCTTCCAGCTCTACTATGCGATGAGCGTCATCCGTGACATGGCAGCAGACAAGAACGATACCGACTATATCGCCTTCATCGACGGCGTACAGAAGAAGCTCGGTGACAGCCTGACCAAGTGCTGGGATGAGGATCGTTTCATCCGCGGCATCCGTGAGGACGGCGTGATCGTCGGTGCCAAGAAGGATCCCGAGGCCAATATGTGGCTCAACCCGCAGAGCTGGTCTGTCATCTCCCGCTTTGCCAACAAGGAGCAGGCAGATGCCGCAATGGAGAGCGTCTACACCATCCTGAACACCCCCTACGGCGCAAAGCTCCTCGAGCCGCCGTATCGTGAGCACTACTTCGACGGCGCACTGATGCAGGTATTCAACCTTGA
>JAGADP010000064.1 GCA_017828885.1 Oscillospiraceae bacterium
ATCCCCTAAAGCCGAAGGCGCTCTGCAAGGGGTGAATTCCAAAAACAGTCCGGTGGACTGTTTTTGGAAGAGGGGACGCTCTGCAAGAGAGAGCGTCCCCTACCTTTCCCGCCGAGGATGCTTTTCCTCGCCGCTCAGCGGCGACGATCCCCCTTTCTTCCTTCGCACCGCCCCTTCAATGCCCCATCCGATAAAAATTTACATTTTCCCTGAAAAAACATTTGCCTTTTCTTTTAAAATGTGTTACAATAAAAGAGAACATGCACTACCCGCAGCGGGAAGCGCATCGAAAAACGTAAAAGGAGAAGAATTATGTCTGTTTTCCGTGTTTATGTTGAAAAGAAACCGGCATTTGCCGTGGAAGCACAGTCCGTCCTCGGCGATGTCCGCACGGCGCTGCGTCTGGACATCAGCAATGTCCGTGTGCTCAACCGCTATGATGCCGACCGTCTGACGGAGGAGGATTTCGAGCTCGCCGTACCGACCGTGTTCTCTGAGCCGGCGGTGGATGATGTGTACCATACGCTCCCGACACTCGGCCCGAATGACCGGATGTTCGCGGTGGAGTATCTGCCCGGCCAGTTCGACCAGAGAGCCGATTCCTGCGAGCAGTGCATCTCCCTGCTGACCAAGAAGGAGCGCTGCCGTGTGCGCAATGCACGTATCTACGTCATCACCGGCAATCTCACCGACGAGGAGTTCGACCGTCTGAAGCACTACCTCATCAACCCGGTCGAGAGCCGCGAGGCCTCCCTCAAGACCTATGACACCCTCGACACCAAGTATGACATCCCGACCTCCGTCGAGACGCTCGAGGGCTTCATCCGCCTGAATGAGGCAGGGCTGAACGCCTTCCTGAAGGAGTTCGGTCTGGCGATGGATCTCGATGACATCCGCTTCTGCCAGGATTACTTCCGCAACACCGAGAAGCGTGACCCCACCATCACGGAGATCCGCATGATCGACACCTACTGGAGCGATCACTGCCGTCATACCACGTTCCTGACCAATATCCAGAACGTGGAGATCCCGACCGACTATATCCGCCGTACCTATGACCAGTATCTGACGGACAGAAAGTGGCTGAAGCGTGAGGAAAAGCCGCTGACGCTCATGGATCTGGCCACGATGGGCGCCCGTGTCCTCAAGGCACAGGGACAGCTCAATGACCTCGACGAGAGCGAGGAGATCAACGCCTGCTCCGTCAAGATCAAGGCCAATATCGACGGCGAGGAAGCCGACTGGATCCTCATGTTCAAGAACGAGACCCACAATCACCCGACCGAGATCGAGCCGTTCGGCGGCGCTGCGACCTGCCTCGGCGGTGCGATCCGTGACCCGCTGTCCGGACGTTCCTATGTATACCAGGCAATGCGTGTGACCGGTGCGGCCAACCCGCTCGTTCCGGTGGAGGACACCATCGCAGGCAAGCTCCCGCAGCGTAAGATCACCGTGGGCGCTGCCAACGGCTACAGCTCCTACGGCAACCAGATCGGTCTGGCAACAGGCCATGTCGCAGAGGTATACCATCCGGGCTATGTGGCAAAGCGTCTTGAGATCGGTGCCGTGCTCGGTGCCGCTCCGGCTTCCAACATCCGCAGAGAAGCCCCCGTTCCGGGCGATGTTGTCATTCTGCTCGGCGGCAAGACCGGCCGTGACGGCTGCGGCGGTGCAACAGGTTCCTCCAAGTCCCACACCCTCGAATCCCTCGAGAGCTGCGGCGCCGAGGTACAGAAGGGCAACCCTGCCGAGGAGAGAAAGCTCCAGCGTCTGTTCCGCAATCCGGAAGTGACCGCGATGATCAAGCGCTGCAACGACTTCGGTGCAGGCGGCGTATCCGTTGCCATCGGTGAGCTGACGGACGGTCTGGTCATTGATCTGGGCGCTGTTCCGAAGAAGTATGACGGCCTGGACGGCACAGAGATCGCCATTTCCGAGTCCCAGGAGCGTATGGCAGTCGTTGTCGCTGCCGAGGATGCCGAGCGCTTCATCGAAGAGGCCGGCAAGGAGAACCTCCAGGCGACCAAGGTGGCTGATGTTGTCGCAGAGCCGCGTCTGAAAATGATGTGGAACGGCAATGCCATCGTGGATCTGTCCCGTGAGTTCCTGAACTCCAACGGTGCCGTGAAGTACACCGATATTGTCATTGAAGAGCCGTCCGATGCCGGCAAGGAGACCCCCTCCGACTCTGCGGAGAGCTGGCAGGATATGATGGCTTCCCTGAATGTATGCTCCCAGAAGGGTCTTGTGGAGAAGTTTGACTCCACCATCGGCGCGGGTACCGTGCTCATGCCCTACGGCGGCGCCTACCAGATGACGCCCTCCCAGGCAATGGCCTGCAAGCTGCCGGTGCTCGAAGGCGAGACAGACACCTGCTCGCTCATGGGCTGGGGCTATAACCCGGACATCAGCACCAGAAGCCCTTACCACGGCGCAATGCTCGCTGTTGTTGAGTCCATCGCCAAGGTCATCGCTGCCGGCGGTAAGAGAAACCACTGCTGGCTGACCTTCCAGGAATACTTCGAGCGCACCCAGAACGATCCCAAGCGCTGGGGCAAGCCGATGGCGGCGCTCCTCGGTGCCTACAAGGCACAGCTCGAGCTCGGCTGCGGCTCTATCGGCGGCAAGGACTCCATGTCCGGTACCTTCGAGCACATCGACGTGCCGCCGACACTCGTTTCCTTCGCTGTTTCCACCGCAAGCGCCGGCAAGGTCGTTTCGACCGAGTTCAAGCGCGCCGGTGACAAGGTCATCCTGCTGATGCCTGACTATGACGGCAACGGCCTGCCGAACTTCGACAGCCTGCGCGGCACCTTCAACAAGATGGAGCAGATCATTGCCGACGGCAGAGCCAAGGCAGTCTGGACGCTCGGCTATGCAGGTGTTGCAGAGGGTATCGCCAAGATGTGTATGGGTAACAAGCTCGGCTTCACCTTCTCCGGCCAGCTCAGCCCGACCGTACTGTTCAACCCGTGCTACGGCGGCTTCCTCGTGGAACTCGACGGCGATGCACAGCCGGATGAGCAGGCCATCGGTACTGTCAACGACGACTACAAGATCTACACCCTCGACTATTCCGTATCCCTCGACACGCTGCAGCGTGCTTGGGAGGAGAAGCTCGAGAGCGTATTCCCCTGCCGCATCAAGACCACGAACGAGACCCCGCAGGTCTACAGCTTCGAGGCAGAGAAGCGTCCGGCACCGGCAGTGCATGTGGCACGTCCGCGCGTCCTGATCCCGGTATTCCCCGGCACGAACTGCGAGTATGACACCGCAAGAGCCTTCGAGAAGGCAGGCGCTGTCGCAGAGACCATGATCATCCGCAATCTGTCGGCTGCCGACATCGAGGCATCCGCTTCGGCCATCGCTGAAAAGATCGCCAACTCCCAGATCATCATGATCCCGGGCGGCTTCTCCGGCGGTGACGAGCCGGAGGGCTCCGGCAAGTTCATCACGGCCTTCTTCCGCAATCCGGAGGTCAAGGACGCTGTCCACAAGTTCCTCCAGGAGCGCGACGGCCTGATGCTCGGCATCTGCAACGGCTTCCAGGCGCTCATCAAGCTCGGTCTGGTGCCGTTCGGTGAGATCGTGGACATGACGGACGAGTCCCCGACGCTGACCTTCAACACGATCGCACGTCACCAGAGCATGATGGTCAATACCCGCATCTGCTCGAACAAGTCGCCGTGGCTGGCTGACGCCAAGGTGGGCGACATCCACGCCATCCCGATCTCGCACGGTGAGGGTCGCTTCGTAGCGCCCGCCAGCCTGATCCAGCGTCTTGCCGGCAACGGTCAGATCGCAACGCAGTACGTGGATGTGAACGGCAAGCCGACCATGGACATCCGCTACAACCCGAACACGTCGATGGGCGCCATCGAGGGCATCACCTCGCCGGACGGCCGCATCCTCGGCAAGATGGGTCACTCCGAGCGCAAGGGCACGGACATCTGCAAGAACGTGCCGGGTGCCAAGGATCAGCATATCTTCGAGAACGGCGTGAAGTATTTCCTATAATTCAGATAAAACACAGCATCCCCCTCTTCACAGTGAAGAGGGGGATGTTTTTTGGCCTTTTTTGCCCTTGGACATGCAAAAATCGGCACCTTTCTGCATATAGATAGAAAGCAAGGGAGGTATCCGTATGTACCGTTGTTATGATTCCAGGAAGCTGCGGCTGTTTCTGATCCTCGATGCCATCGCGCTGGCGGTCTGGCTGGTCTGCTCGGCGGCAGTCAAGGCGGCACCGCAGCAGACGGAGGGCGTGTTCCTCCCGGTCATCATGTACCACAGCATCACCGATCACGGCAAGGGCGACTATCAGCTCTCCCCTGCGCAGTTCGAGGATGATCTGCGGTATCTGAAAAGCCACGGCTATGAGACGGTCTCAGTCGCGGAGCTGGTCGCCTATACCGAGGGAAACGGCACACTCCCCGCGCAGCCCGTCATGCTGACGTTCGATGACGGCTTCTACAACAACCTCTCCACGGCGTTGCCTTTACTCGAGCGCTATGACATGTGCGCGGTGGTGTCTGTTGTGGGGCGCTATACGGAGGAGCTGGCGCCGGCGGATCCGCATGTGGATCGGTATTCCTACCTGACGTGGGAGGATGTGAGCGCGCTGCTTGCCTCCGGGCGGGTCGAGATCGGGAGCCATACCTACGACCTGCACCGCAATGACGAGCGGGCGGGCTGTTCCATCCGGGTCGGTGAGGATGCGGACGCCTATGCGCAGATGCTCTGCGGCGATCTGACGCAGTTGCAGGCGCTATGCAGCGAAAAAACCGGATGCACCCCGACAGTGTTCGCCTATCCTTACGGCTTTATCTGTCGGGAGAGCATTCCGGTTTTACAGGAACTTGGTTTTGTGTGTACGCTGACGTGCTACGAGGCGCCGAATTATATCACGCGAGACAGCACATGCCTTTACGGGCTGTCTCGCTATAACCGGGCACCGGGGCACAGCAGCGAGGAATTCTTCGGAAAAGTACTGAATCAGGCCATATCCTGAAGCTCCTCGATGTGGAACGGCGTCTGCTGATAGACGCAGTAGTTCAGCCAGTTGGAGTACATCAGGTTGGCATGGCAGCGCCATGAAAACTGCGGGTCGCAGTTGGGATTGTCACCGGGAAAATAGCCGAACGGCACGTCGATGGGCAGACCCTTGCCCAGGTCGCGGAGGTATTCCTCCTGCAAAGTGCAGCGCTCGTACTCATTGTGGCCGGTCAGGTAGAATTCTCTGCCGTTGCGGTTGGCGACGATATAGACGCCCGCCAGCGGCGAATAGGAGAGAATCTCCAGCTCCGGCACCTTGTCGATGTCCTCGCGCCAGATCTCGGCATTGCGGGAATGCGGCACGGGGAAGATGTCATCGAAGCCGCGCAGCAGCGGGTTGGCGGACTCGGCCTTGTGCGGGAACACGCCGAAGAGCTTCTTGTCGAGCGGGTGCTTCGGCACGCCGAAGTGGTAGTACAGCCCGGCCAGCGCTGCCCAGCAGATGTACATGGTCGAGTACACATGCTTCCGCGACCAGGTCATGATCTCGCAGAGCTCCTCCCAGTAGTCCACGTCCTCAAACTCTATGTGCTCAACCGGTGCTCCGGTGATGATGAGGCCGTCATAGAAGCGCTCTCGCACCTCCGGGAAGGTCTTGTAGAAGGTGTCGAGGTGTGTGACAGAGGTGTTGCGGGAGACATGTGCCACCTGCAGCAGCTCGATATCGACCTGCAAAGCGGAATTACTCAGGAGGCGCATGAGCTGCGTCTCCGTTTCTATTTTTTTCGGCATGAGATTCAGGATCAGCACACGCAGCGGACGGATGTCCTGGTGCTCAGCGCGATACTTCGACATGACAAAGATGCCTTCTTTTTCGAGTGTTTCATAAGCGGGCAGATCTTTGGGAATACGGATCGGCATGACATTTACCTCCTTATAGATTTTTTGGAAAGCACTGGATCAATCAGTTCTTCCCTGGAAAATTGCCGTGATACGGCAGAAAGAGCGGAGCGCGGCTCCGCTCTTATGTTCAGAAACTGTGAAGCAGATTCACTGGGGCATCAATAGCCTGCTGCGCCTGATTCGTAGGCCGACTGGAATGCTTCCGAGAGCGATGCCATCGAAACACCACAGATCAGCATGACCAGAACCGAGATGATCACAGCCGCAACCACAATGATGATCTGCGCGATCGCAAAGTTCTTGACGTTCTTGTTCTGAGCGGCGATCGCAATGATGATGCAGATCAGAAAGCCGATACCCGGCAGTCCGAACAGGATCATGTAGCCGATATAGCCAAGGGGCGAGATCGGCTGGTTCTGCGGCGCATAGTAGCCATTCGGATTCGGCTGCGTACCATAGTTGTCCATGTCAGTGACCTCCACTTGTCTGCTTATACGGGATGGATCTGCTTTTCGGCGTCGCCGTGCTTGCCGTCAAGGGCGAACTTCGCATCTCTGCGCTTCTCGAAGAACTTGACAGCCACCTGACCGAACTGTGCATAGCTGAGGACGTCCTCCTCGCTCTCTGCCCACTCGGCACACTCCTTGCGGAGCTTGTCCAGCTCGGGCTCGAGCAGGTCTGCCGGGCGGCAGTCGATCGGTTCTGCATCGCCGATGATCTGCTTGCGGAACTCGGGGTCGATCGGCACCGGTGTCTGGCCGTATTCGCCGCGGACAACGCCCTTGAACTCCTTGGTAACGGTCTTGTAGCGCTCGCCGGTCAGCACGTTGAATACAGCCTGTGTACCAACGATCTGGGAGGACGGCGTTACGAGCGGCGGATAGCCTGCATCCTTGCGGACTCTCGGCACCTCGGCAAGAACCTCGCTAAGGAGATCCTCCTTGCCTGCCTGCTTGAGCTGGGACAGGAGGTTGGAGAGCATACCGCCCGGTACCTGGTAGATCAGCGCACCGGCATCGGCAGCCAGCATCTTCTGGTCGATCAGACCGGACTCGATGTACTTCTTGCGCAGACCCATGAAGTAGTCACGGATCTCGTTGAGCAGTACAAGGTCAAGACCGGTATCGTACTCGGTACCCTGGAAGGCAGCGACCATGGACTCGGTCGGTGCATGGGAGGTACCCAGTGCAAGCGGAGACATGGCGGTGTCGATGATGTCGGCGCCGGCCTCTACGCCCTTGATCAGGCACATGGATGCCAGACCGGAGGTGTAGTGCGTGTGCAGGTCGATCGGGAGGTCAACTGCGGACTTGATGGCCTTGACGAGCTCTGCCGTTCTATAGGGCGTGAGCAGGGCAGCCATGTCCTTGATGCAGATGGAATCTGCACCGGCCTCGGCGATCTTCTTGGCATACTCCACGTAATATTCATCTGTAAACACTTCACCGGTGGTGAAGGACATTGCCACCTGTACCTCCGGCTTCTTGCCGTCGCGGGAAGCCTTCTTGGCGGAGTTGATGGCGGTCTGGAGGTTGCGGATGTCGTTGAGCGCGTCGAAGATACGGATCACGTCGATACCGTTCTCCACGGACTTCTGGACAAATTCCTCCAGCACATCGTCTGCATAGTGACGGTAGCCGAGCATGTTCTGGCCGCGGAACAGCATCTGCAGACGGGTGTCGGGCATCTCACGGCGGATGGTGCGCAGTCTCTCCCACGGATCCTCATTCAGGAAGCGCAGGCAGGAGTCGAACGTTGCACCGCCCCAGCACTCAACGGAATTGAAGCCGACCTCGTTCATCTTGCCGAGGATCGGGCGCATATCATCGAGCGTCATGCGGGTGGCCAGCAAGGACTGGTGCGCATCACGCAGGAC
>JAGADP010000065.1 GCA_017828885.1 Oscillospiraceae bacterium
GCGGCTGCCTGCTGACGCAGGGCGGCAAGATCATCCACGAGCGCTTTAAGGAGGACTAATCATGGCAATCGGAGAAATCTTACTGCTTGTATTTGTATTCGTCATTGCCGGATTTCTCGGCGTTGAGCTGATCTCGAAGGTTCCGAGCCAGCTCCACACGCCCCTGATGTCCGGCACCAACGCCATCTCCGGCATCACCATCGTCGGCGCCATCGCTGCGACCGCTGTGGCTCTGCACACGGAGGGCATTATCAGCAATATCATGGGCTTTGTCGCCATCGTACTCGCCACGATCAACGTGGTCGGCGGCTACCTCGTTACCGACAGAATGCTCGGCATGTTCAAGAAAAAGGGGGATGACAAGAAGTGAGTTTTGATAATCTCAGCGTCGTCCTCACGACGATCTTATACATGGTTTCGGCCATCCTGTTCATCCGCGGCATCAAGTTGCTCGGTAAGGCCGACACCGCTCGGAAGGGCAATCTGCTGTCCTCTGTCGGCATGCTGATCGCCGTTGTGACGGTGCTGCTCGAAAAAGAAGTGACTGACACGCTCTTTGCGCCGCCCCTCCAGAATGCTTACATCTGGACGGCAGCGGCGGTCGTACTCGGCGGCATCATCGGTGCGGTCTGGGCGAAAAAGGTCGAAATGACGGGCATGCCGCAGCTTGTAGCACTGTTCAACGGCTTCGGCGGTCTCTCCTCTCTGCTCGTGGCACTGACCCAGTACATGACCGACCCGAATGTGAATGTATTCTCCGCCGTAACGCTCGGCCTGACCGTTGCCATCGGTGCGATCGCATTCACCGGTTCCGTTGTGGCATGGGGCAAGCTTTCCGGCAAGCTGTTCAAGAAGAATGTCAATATCCCTGGCAAGAACTTCATCAATGCCCTGCTCGCTATCGCTGGTCTCGTGGGCGTAGTGCTGTACGCTGTCAGCATCGCGACCGGTGATCCGCAGCTCGGCATGATCGGCATCATCATCACGACCGCAGCCTTCCTGATTCTCGGCTTCACGATGGTCGTTGCGATCGGCGGCGGCGATATGCCCGTTATCATCTCTCTGCTGAATGCATTTTCCGGCCTCGCTGCGGCGTTTGCAGGTCTGGCACTCTCCAACTCCGTGCTGGTCGTATCCGGCTGTCTGGTCGGCACCTCCGGTCTGATCCTGACGCTCATCATGTGCAAGGCAATGAACCGCACGCTGTACGCTCTGCTGTTCAGCAGCGCGACCGCATCCAAGTCCAAGAAGGGCGACGGCCCGGCCAAGGAGCCCAAGTCCATGTCCGTTGAGGATGCTTACCTCATCCTCGAGGCAGCAAGCTCCGTTGTCTTCATCCCCGGCTACGGTATGGCCGTTGCGCAGGCACAGCACGCTGTGAAAGAGCTCTGCGACAAGCTCGAAGAGAACGGCGCAGAGGTCAGCTTCGCGATCCATCCGGTGGCAGGTCGTATGCCCGGTCACATGAACGTGCTCCTCGCCGAGGCGAATGTGCCCTATGAGCAGCTGAAAACGGCTGACGAGATGAACCCGCAGATGCCGAACACGGACGTTGCCATCGTCATCGGCGCGAACGACGTCGTGAACCCGTCCGCCATCGAGGACGAGAGCTCGCCGCTGTACGGCATGCCGATCATCAATGCGTTCGAGGCGCGTACCGTATTCGTGCTCAAGCGCGGTAAGGGCGCAGGCTTCTCCGGTGTCGAGAATCCGCTGTTCACCAATGACAACACGGTTATGCTTTACGGCGACGCAAAGCAGACGGTTTCTGCGCTCGTTAGTGAGTTTGCGGAGGACTAAACAACTCTATACCCTGTTGATCCCGCATCGGCTGTACTTTTATGGTACAGCCGATGTTTTTTGTGATTGCTGTGCAGTTAGTGTCCGAAGGTCTCCAAAATCACCAAATTTCCTGACTTTTGCCCGCATATTCAACTTCTGCACTTGACATAAATGCCGTATCATGGTATAATGGATAGGTAGTCTGCACATTCCGGTGCAGCAAGCTGTGCAGAAACGCACAGCATTACAGAGTTATGAGGTGATCAATTCATGTGTGGAATCGTAGGATTCATCGGAAATACACAGGCTGCGCCCATTCTGCTGGACGGACTGTCCAAGCTGGAATACCGCGGCTATGACTCCGCAGGTATCGCCGTTCGCGACGGCGAAAAGGAAACAAAGATCATTAAGGCCAAAGGCCGCCTGAAGATCCTCTCCGAAAAGACCGACAACGGCCATTCTGTCATTGGCGACTGCGGTATCGGCCATACCCGCTGGGCGACCCACGGCGAGCCCTCCGAGGAGAATGCGCATCCCCATTCCAGTGATGACGGCAATATCATCGCCGTACACAACGGCATTATTGAAAACTATCTCGAGCTGAAGGAAAAGCTCGTCAAGAGGGGCTACAGCTTCAATTCCCAGACGGATACCGAGATCGCTGTCAAGCTGATCGACTACTACTGCAAGAAGTACAACGAAGGCCCGGTCGATGCACTGGCGCGCGCTATGATGCGCATCCGCGGCAGCTATGCGCTCTGCGTCCTGTTCAAGGACTATCCGGAGGAGATCTATGTTGCCCGTAAGGACAGCCCGATGATCATCGGCCTTTCCGGTGATGCAAGCTACATCGCCTCCGATGTACCGGCCATCCTGAAATACACCAACAAGGTCTACTACATCGGCAATATGGAGATTGCCAAGCTCGGCAAGGGCACCGTGACCTTCTACAACATCGACCGTGACGAGATCACCAAGGAGCTCACAGAGATCAAGTGGGATGCCGAGGCTGCCGAAAAGGGCGGCTACGAGCACTTCATGATGAAGGAGATCCACGAGCAGCCCAAGGCAGTACAGGATACGATCAACTCCGTTGTCAAGGACGGCACGATCGACCTCTCCGGCGTGGGTCTGACCGATGAGGAGATCCGCAAGATCAACCAGATCATCATTGTGGCCTGCGGTTCCGCCTACCATGTAGGCGTTGTGGCACAGTATGTCATCGAGGATCTTGCAAAGATTCCGGTTCGTGTGGAGCTGGCCAGTGAATTCCGTTATCGCAATCCCCTGCTCGACCCGAACAACCTTGTTGTCATCATCAGCCAGTCCGGTGAGACGGCAGACAGCCTTGCGGCGCTGCGCCTTGCCAAGGAGAACGGCCTGAAAACGCTCGGCATCGTGAACGTGGTCGGCTCGTCCATCGCCCGCGAAGCAGACAATGTGTTCTACACGCTCGCAGGCCCTGAGATCGCTGTTGCCACCACAAAGGCCTACAGCACGCAGCTCATCGCGTCCTACCTGCTGGCCATCCAGTTCGGTCTGGTAAGAGGCTCTGTCTCTGAGGAGCAGTATGCGGCCTTCCTGGAGGAGATCCAGTCCATCCCGGAGAAGATCACCAAGATCCTCGAGGATAAGGAGCGCATCCAGTGGTTTGCAGCCAAGTTTGCCAATGCCAAGGATGTTTTCTTCATCGGCAGAGGTATTGACTACGCCATCTCCCTCGAGGGCAGCCTGAAGATGAAGGAGATTAGCTACATCCATTCGGAGGCCTACGCGGCCGGCGAGCTCAAGCACGGCACTATTTCCCTGATCGAGGAAGGCGTACTCGTCATTGGTGTACTGACGCAGTCGGCACTGTATGAAAAGACCGTCAGCAACATGGTCGAAGTCAAGAGCCGCGGTGCGTACCTGATGGGTCTGACGACCTACGGCAACTACAGCATCGAGGATACCAACGACTTCACCGTCTACATCCCCAAGACGGATGAGCACTTCGCAGCATCGCTTGCTGTGGTACCGCTCCAGCTCATGGGTTACTATGTGAGCGTGGCAAAGGGTCTTGATGTAGATAAGCCGAGAAACCTCGCCAAGAGCGTGACAGTAGAATAAACAATAAGAGCCCCGGAACAATCCGGGGCTCTTTTTATGCATTCAGAAACAGGAAAACAAAAAACAGCCTGTACATGACGTACAGACTGCTTTGTGTTGCTTACAGGAAGCTGTCAACAGGACCGCGGTATGTGCCCGGGCCAAATGCCAGGATACAATATCCGACAGTTGGGAAGAGCAGGCATACAATACCGATGCCTATGCCCTGGCCGTAGACCTTTGCAAGACGGATCGAGAACATGATGTACACAACGATGTTCAGAATCGGCACCAGTAACAGCAGGCACTTCAAGCCGGAACCGTATACGATACGGAACTGAACCCATACGTTATAGAACGGGATGATAGCTGCCCAGCCCTGTTCACCAGCCTTGACATTCAGGAACCACCACGCTACAATTGCGATAATGGAGCAAGCCAGGCTGATAACAGAAGAACCAGCACTGCTACCACTGGATGTCTGCTGATACGCATCAGCGAAACTACTGTAATCCATATTTACACTCCTTTCCTGAGTTGTTAATTATAGTATATACCTATTTATGAAAAATGTCAATAGAAATTTCCCGATTCTATCCACATATCAAAAAGCAGTACCCAAGGGCACTGCTTTTTGTGATAATTGTGTGATAAAGTTCAGATAAAGCAATCTCTCTGCGGACCCATATATCTGTCCTTGCCGAATGCCAGGATCATCATGAAGATCGGCGTCAGGAAAATCAAGCCAAGAATAAAGCCTGTGCCCTTGTTGAATGCCTTTCCGAGACGATACATCATGAAGAACGCCAGTACCGTGTTCAGACCGGGAACAAGCAGCAGCAGGAACTTCAAGCCGTTGCCGTAGATCACGTCAAACAAGGTATAAGTGTTCAGGAACGGGATGAGGGCGTGCCAGCCGGGCTTATTGGCCTTGTCGAAGATCTTCCACATCGCAATGACACCCACGATAGAAATCGCGAGGCAGAAGATGATGTAAACGATGTAGAAGCCTGCCATTGCAGCAACGGCTACATCATCACCATAACCACTGCCGTAGTCACTGTAACCATAGTCACTGTAGTAGTCGGCCGCCGGCTTGAGAATTGCGGATAACGTAGAAAGAAGCATGATATTCTCCTCCTTGAAAATAAAGATGATACTTTTATTATACACGATTCGCTATCATTTGTCAAGGGAATTTTCACAATTTCTTCACATTCCTGTCATCAGCCGACCAGACCGGAGCGCTCAATACCCTCTGTGAAGTACTTCTGCAAGCAGGTGTACATGATGAGCAGCGGCACGACCGCCAAGAGACAGCCTGCCTCCATCCAGAGGATCTGCTCACGGGGTGAGAGCTCGACCGTGGCGCTGTTGAACAGCTTGATGGCGAGCTGGGTGTTGAGGTTCTTGAGCATCAGTGCGATGGTGGCGTTCTTGGTGAAGAAGGTGGAGCTGACATAGTAGTCGTTCCAGTACCATACCACCGAGAAGAGGAACACCGTCAGGAAGGACGATGCCGCATTCGGCACCATGACCTGCACGAATGTCCGGAACGGCCCGCAGCCGTCGAGATAGGCCGCATCCTCGAGTTCCTTGGGCAGACCCTTGAAGAACTGCCGGAAAATGAAGATCATCAGTCCCGCCCGGATGCCGTTGGCCATGAGCGCCGGGAGATACATCGTCAGCGGCGAGTCGATCAGGTTGAAGGCACTGCCGAGCGAGGGGCTGATCTTTTGCATCAGCGGCTGGAGCCCGAGACAGTAGCGAAATTCCATATACTGCGGGATGGCGATGATCTGGCTCGGGACGAGGATCTGCATCACCACGATGCCGAACAGCAGGTTCTTGCCCTTGAAGCGGAATCGCGCAAAGCCGTAGCCCGTGATCGCACAGGTGATGACCTGCACGAGCGAGCAGCCGACATTCAGCAGGAGCGTGCGCAGGAAGGTGTTGCCGTAGTCCATCGCCTCCCACGTCTCCTTCAGGATCCGGAGCGTGAAATGCCGCGGGATCCACATGACGGTCGGGTCATTCATGTCCTCCTGTGCCCGGAAAGCACAGCTCACCATGTAGATCAGCGGATACAGGATGATGAA
>JAGADP010000066.1 GCA_017828885.1 Oscillospiraceae bacterium
AGGGGGCACCCGAAGCGAGAAACCGGGGTTTCTCGACAAGCAGAACAGGCAGCCCTTGCGGCTGCCTGTTCTGGTGTATTCCGGATCTTAGCCGAGCTTTGTCTCAGGGCCGTCCACTGGGCTCTGCGTGATGACGTCCTCGGTGTCAAATTCAGTGATCTCGATCTCAGGTGTGATATAGTTCTCCATCGTTCATCCTCCTCAGGTTGTGGCGTTCTTCGCATAGACATCTGCATAAAATGCATAATCCGTGATCGCACTCGCCATCATGATGTCATTCTTGTCTGCATCTTCGTTATTGATCACACGCAGCGCCCATGTCAGCGGCGAGAATGTGTATGTGTCATTGCCAACGGTGACTGTGCGCTCTTTGGCGAGCTCCGTCACCTTTACCTTGCTGATCTCGAAGAAGGACGGATAGTCTGCGGTGCTTCTTGCACCTGCAAACGACTTGATGCCGTCAGTCTCGCCGTCCAGCTTGCCGTCAGTCCCGACAGCTGTCTCCTTCGGGTAGAGGCGGACAGCCATTTTGGAATTCAGCACGAGGGACAGCTTTGCGGCGGGATCATCGTAAGTCACCGCTGTGCCGTTGATGCTGAGATCCTTCACTTGCAGGCTCTCAAGCTCATCCTGTGCGTCTGCAGTTCCCAGACTTCCATAAGCCGTTCCACCGCCGAAATAGGATCTCGCTACCTGACCATATTGAAGCAATGCATGGGCAAGATCGCCGAGTGCCTGATCGGTTGCATTGTTCAGCAAGTATGTGATATAATTATTAACAGAATACGGCTTTACGGACTCCAGCTGACCGTTCTTGTAGAGCTCCGCGGTGATGAAATCGTTGATGTGGTCGGCAGATACATTGGCTGTTGCACAGTAGACCGTCCTGCCGTCGATCGTCTTCGGTGCCAGCGTGAATGTCTTGCCGTTCTCTTCGCACTCACCCTTGAACTTGACCGTGAAATCCTGATAATTGTCAGCATTTGCCGAACCCACGATAAAATTCAGCCCGAGGTCTTCCTTGAGCGAAACGGACGCCTCCGTGAATCCGATGCCCATTTCGGCAGTGATGTCCACATTCCCGGCAGGCATCTCAAAGATATACAACGGGGTGCCGTCAAAGTCAAAGCCATAGGGCTTCAACTCGATCGGTTTCGTTCCGCCTGTCACAGCCGCAGTGGCACTCCTGATACCATAGCCTTCCTCCGGAGCGATCACAACTGCGACGTCCTCGCCCTCGTAGGCTTCCGTGATCTCGGTCAGCGAATTCGAGAAAACGGGGAAAACCTTGGTGATCTCACCGTGTGCAGCAGGCTGTGTCACAGCAATGCTGTGCTTCTCGACCTTCTGGACAGAAACGGGATAGGTGGCAGGTTCCGCCGGATCGCCGCCGACAAATATCACCCCGGGACCGGCACTGACCACATAGATCTTTCCGGCTGTCAGTTCGGCGAAGAGCTTCTTGTTGCCGGTAGCTAATCTGTTGCTTTCCTCCGAGGCGATCGTTGATCTCATCATGTCGGAACCGCCTTCAAAACGGAAGCAGTAGGCACCGGTCTCCTTCGGAACAAAGCGGTATTTCTGATCGTCAACCGCCGTACTGCCAAGCTCAGGCAATTCCTTGAAGGTAGCAGTCACATTCACATCGCCTTCCGGCATCACAAATAACTGTGTATCCGCCAGGAGCAGTTCGTTTTCGCCAAGCTGCTTGAACGGCACCACTTCACTGCCCATCGTGACCGTGAGTGTGTCCAGCTCATATCCGAAGGCCGGCGTATAATAAATGGTGACCTCATCATCCTTTTTCGCAGTACGGGAGCCTACATCGAGCGTGCCGTTCTGGGTAGCGCCGACGGTGATACTGTACTCCGTACCATCTGCGGCTTTGGGACCGATGATGTCCGTGATGTCAATGGCAGATGCCATGACGCCCGCATTGCCGAGCATCTCTGTGACCGGCTGGAGCGGCAGACCCGGCACCAGCAGCAGCGACAGACCTATTGCCAACGCCTTTCGTAACATGTTACCTTTCATGATTGTTCCTCCTTCTATGCGCCGCATACGGTACACACGGCTTTATACAACCATTATAGCACTCTACCACACAAAAGTCAACAGTTTCCGCATTGACAAAAAACGTTCTCCTGTGCTATAATGACTATGACAGACGCCGCAAAACCGCGGCGATGAGAACGGAGTGTGTGAATATGACAGTCAATGAACTGATCCGGGACGCCGCTATGCTCTACGTAGCATGGCTTCCCAAGACAAAACGAACCTATCTGACCGAGGAGGACGGTGCGCTGTGCGCGGTGATCTTCCCGGAGCAGGCCGACCTTGACCGCTATGCCATACGGAAGAAGGAAGAAGGCCTGCGCATCGACGCCAAGGAAAGCCCCAAGGAGGATCGCTATCTCCTGCTGACCGACTTCTGGCGCTGCGGCATCACGAAAGTCCGCATCGAGGGCAGCGCGCCCGTGACGGTTCCGCTGAGCGACCTGTTTTCGCCGCCGGACTACAGCCAGGTGCCCCTCGAAAAGCGCCCCATCCCGGATCCGGCGCTGACCGGCGCGGTCTACCGGCTGTTGCAGCATACAGCCTGCGGCACGGCAGACGCCGCCATGCTCACCGAAACGCTGACAAAGATCCGCGGCGCCAATCTGTTCGGGCCGGTGATCGACCACGAGGACGGCTCGATGGGTCTGCCCGTCATCCGGCAGGAGGGCAAGCGGCTCTCGCTGCTGTTCACGGACACGCGGGAATTCGGCCTTGCCTTCGAGGGCGAGGACATCACCACCAAGCGCTTTGAATTTTCCGATATTCTCTGGCTGCTCCAGCACAATTCCGATGCAGTCGCGCTCAACATCGGCAGCGGCATGCCGCTTTTGCTCGACATGGCGCTCCTGAAAGCCGCAGGATTTGCCGGCTGACACATCATAACAGATACAAAAATGGACGCCCCGCTCAGGGACGTCCATCTTGTTTTATTCAGTCTTTGCAGCGCCGTCCCGGTTGTAATACAGCCCGAAGAACACGCCGCAGGCACCGCCCAGGATGTGGGTGAGCTGCGAAACGGAATCATTCGCCGTGATGCCGGTCACGATCTCCTGTCCGATGTAGATGACGACCACCAGGATCAGCGTCAGCGGAATGGAACCGCTCTTGACCGAGGTGCAGGATGCCACAACGATGAACAGGAACACGATCCCGCTTGCACCAAGCAGGCCGGAGGTCGTGAGCAGCAGATTGGCCACGCCGCCGATCAAGGCGGTGACAGCCATCATGATGACCATTTTCTTGCTGCCGTATTTCTCCTCGAGCATCGGCCCGACAAGCACGATGAGCGAGAAATTGTTGAAGAAATGCGACATATCCTTATGCCCGAACACATAGGTAAGTGCCCGCACATACATCATCGGATCCGAAAGCTCCGTCCGGTAGCAGGTGAAGACATGCAGTGTGGACTTTCCGCCCGTTGCATACCCGAACATCAGCACCACAAAGCAGATCAGCGTATAGGTGATGATGACCGGCGCGTTGAACTGGATCTTCGGAAGCTTGATCTTCAGGCCGCCGTTAGATTTTGGAGTATCCATAGCTGTTTACGATCGCATCGACCTTCACGCCGTCTGCACACTGCGGGCACTCGGACGGCAGGAAGGACTTGTACTCCGGCAGATCATCCATCGTAAAGACGGAATCAATGCGCACACCGTTGAACTCGTTGATCGCGCTGAACAGTGCAGCCACGCCGACCAGCTTGCCGCTGTAGTAGCGCAGGCAGTCCAGGCAGCGGTCGATCGACTTGCCGGTGGAAACGGAGGACATGAGCAGCAGGATGTCCTTGTTGTAGATCTTCTTCTGGAGATTGTCGCGGAAGATCATCTGGTTGTTCATATTGGTCTCGGGAGAGATCACAGCGATGTCGTCGCCGTCGTTCATGCCGCCGCCGTGCAGGCAGAGCTCACGGGCGAGGAATGCGCCGATCATCTCGGTACCCTCAAAGCAGAGGATGGTGTCAAGGTTCACGGAGCTGGCGTAGAACTTGGCAAGCTCTCTGGCAGCCTCGCGGGCAGCGCGGTACTGGGTCTTGATCGAGGTCATGTCCACGAAGTAGTTGACGTGGGAGTGGTTGGTGGCAAAATGGCCGGGGATCAGGCCGAGCTTGACGTCGCCGTTGCTCTTTGCAGTGATCTCAACTAATCTGTTTTCCATACGGTTACTCCTGTGAAAGCGGGCTCTCACAGGCCTCCTTCCTTGTGAATATGTGTTTTTTCACTGCGCCTTTGCAGTGTCACGGTATTATTATAGCAAATTACAGGGGAAATGTCAAGAAGCGCGGTAAAATTCGTTTACGCCATCAGCTCGTCTGCCATCTTTGCGATCTGCTCGCGGTTCTCCTGGGTAACGGCGGACTTGATGGTGACGGTCGTCTCGAGCCAGGTGATATTCTTGGACTTCTCGAACATGGCTCTCATCACCTTGGCAGCCATCGGCGCCCAGGTGCCGTTCTCGATCAGGCCGATGGTGCGGTTCTGGTAGCCGCGCTCGGTCAGGTCGTCGATGAAGTGCTTCATGAAGGGGAAGATCTCGGCATTATAGGTCGTCGTTGCCAGCACGAGCTTGCCATAGCGGAAGGCATCCTCCACCGCCTCGGCCATATCCTCGCGGGCAAGGTCGGTGATCGCCACCTTCGGGCAGCCGCGGCCGCGCAGCGCCTCAGCCAGCAGCTCGGCAGCGTACTTCGTATTGCCGTAAACGGACGTATACGCGATGCAGACGCCCTCGCTCTCCACACCGTAGGACGACCAGGTGTTGTACAGGTCGAGGTAGTAGCCGATATCTTCCGTAAGCTGCGGGCCGTGCAGCGGGCAAATCGCCGCGGTCTCGACCCCGGCCAGCTTCTCCAGGACTGCCTGCACCTGCGCGCCG
>JAGADP010000067.1 GCA_017828885.1 Oscillospiraceae bacterium
ATCTTGAGCATGTCGGTCTCGCTGAGGATGGGGTTCTCCACCTTCAGCACATGGCAGTTCTCCGGCTGCTCGGTCAGCAGGTTGCCGTCCTCGCCGATGTAGACGGTCGTGTCGGTAACGACCTCCTCACGGATGGCGTCGATGGGCGGGTTGGTGACCTGTGCAAAGCGCTGGCGGAAGTAGTTGAACAGCGGCGGATGTGCCTTGTCGAGCGGCGGCAGCGGCACATCGCTGCCCATGGAAGCGATCGGCTCGGTACCGTTCTTGGCCATCGGCAAAATACTGCGGCGGATGTCCTCATAGGAATAGCCGAATGCCTTTTGCAGGCGTGTCAGCTCCTCATGGGAGTACATCTGCACCTTCTCGTTCGGGATGTGCAGCTCGCCAAGGGTGACGAGGTTGGCGTCGAGCCACTCGCCGTAGGGCTGGGAAGCAGCGTACTGACGCTTGATCTCGTCATCGCCGATCAGACGGCCCTTCTTCGTGTCGGCAAGGAGCATCTTGCCGGGACGCAGGCGATCCTTGCAGACGATCTTCTCCGCCGGGATGTCGATGCAGCCCGTCTCGGAGGAGAGTACCAGGAAGCCGTCCGAGGTCACGCAGTAGCGGGAGGGACGCAGGCCGTTGCGGTCGAGCACGGCGCCCATCACCTCGCCGTCCGAGAAGAGGACGGAGGCGGGGCCGTCCCACGGCTCCATCATCGTGGCATAATACTGGTAGAAATCGCGCTTGTCCTGGGACAGCGTGCGGTCATTTTTCCACGGCTCCGGGATGAGCAGCATGACGGCCTTCGGGAGCGGCATGCCGGACATGACAAGGAACTCCAGTGCGTTATCAAGGCGCGCGGAATCAGAGCCGTCGGGATTCAGGGCGGGCAGGATCTTGTGCAGCTCGTCCTGGAATGCCTCGCAGCTCATCGTTTCTTCACGGGCAAGCATCTTGTCGGCATTGCCGGTGATGGTATTGATCTCGCCGTTATGGACGATCAGACGGTTCGGGTGCGCCTTCTGCCAGCTCGGGGTGGTGTTGGTGGAGAAGCGGGAGTGAACCATCGCAATGGCGGAAACAAAGCCGGATCTCTGGAGATCCAGATAGAAGCGGCGCAGCTCGCTCACAAGGAACATGCCCTTGTAGACGATCGTGCGGCTCGACAGGGAGCAGACGTAGGTCAGGCCGTTGGACTGCTCGAATTCGCGGCGTACAAAGTACAGCTTGCGGTCAAAGTCAAGACCCTTGGCGCATTCCTCCGGGCGTGCCACGAAGCCCTGCCAGATCTGGGGCATGCTCTCTCTTGCACGGGTGCCGAGGATCTCCGGGGCGCTCGGTACTCTGCGCCAGCCGAGGAATTGCAGGCCGTTGCGCTTGGTGATGATCTCAAAGAGCTTCTTGGCCTGCGCACATTTCAGTTCACTCTGGGGGAAGAAGAACATGCCGACGCCGAAGTCACCCTCCTCGCCGAGCTCGATGCCTTCTGCCTTGGTGACATCCTTGAAGTAGGCGTAGGGGATCTGCGTCAGAATGCCGACGCCGTCACCGGTCTTGCCTTCTGCATCCTTGCCGGCGCGGTGCTCCAGCTTTTCTACGATAGAAAGCGCATCCTCGACGACACGTCTGGAACGGAAGCCCTTGAGGTTGACGACTGCACCGATACCGCAGTTGTCGTGCTCAAATGCGGGGCTGTAAAGCCCCTGTGCCTCGTAGGGCGCTTCATTTCTGAAATTGTCCATAACTTCCACCCTTTCAAAAATTAAGGTAAAAATAAGAAGAACGCCCACAGCAGACACGAAGCCCATTTGTGAACGTCCTTGTTCTATTAGATTATATCACGCAGGCGGACAGCTGTCAATCCCCGGCGGACAATTTTGTGAAGTTGGTACAGTTTTTTACTGCGTTGAATTGTTAAAATCATATTTCACGACAAAATCACCAAAAACCCCTTGACAAATCCGCCGGAAGGGTTTATACTGGCATTGTGAACAGCAAAGGGGCTGTGGAACTCATCGGGTTCCACAGCTCTTTTTTTGTATTTTCAAGGAGGTATTGCTATGGAAAAGGTTACAGAGATCTTTGGCACAATGGTATTTGACGACAGACAGATGAAAGCACGTCTTTCGGAGAAGGTCTACAAGAGCCTGAAGCGCACGATCGACAGAGGCGAGAAGCTGGACAGCTCTGTTGCAGATGCAGTCGCAGCAGCCATGAAGGACTGGGCACTGGAGCTGGGTGCTACACATTATACCCACTGGTTCCAGCCGGAGACCGGTCTGACCGCTGAAAAGCATGACAGCTTCATCAGCCCTGCACCGGACGGCAGAGTCATCATGGAATTCTCCGGCAAGGAGCTCGTCAAGGGCGAGCCGGATGCTTCCTCCTTCCCGTCGGGCGGCCTGCGTGCGACCTTCGAGGCAAGAGGTTATACAGCATGGGATCCGACCTCCTATGCATTCATCAAGGACGGTACACTTTATATTCCGACGGCGTTCTGCTCCTACACCGGTGAGGCACTGGACAAGAAGGTACCGCTGCTGCGTTCAATGGAAGCACTGAGCAAGCAGGCAATGCGTATCCTGAAGCTCTTCGGCAAGACCAATGTCCGCAGCGTCAAGACCTCCGTTGGCCCGGAGCAGGAGTACTTCCTGGTTGACCGCGAGATGTGG
>JAGADP010000068.1 GCA_017828885.1 Oscillospiraceae bacterium
CCGTGATCTGTTCCTTCGTCACTTTGAAAACAAGAGCGATCGACAGAGCTACTCCGCCCACAACAAGTATGCCGACTGAAACCAGAACGATCGGCAGGATGCTCTTGCGACGGTAAGGCTCCGGCATCTCCAGCACCTGCTCATGCTCGGAGAAGGAGCACACGATCAGGTAACGGGTCTTGTCATGCACCCGCTCATAGATGTAGAAATGCGGATCGTTCGGGTAAAACTCCCGGTAGCTCCCGTACAGCAGCGTCTTGCTGCGCTTCCGGAGCGCGATGCATTTTTTATAGAATGACAAAATGCTCCACGGATCGTCTTTTTCCGCCTCCACATTGATCTGCGGATAGTTCGGATTGATGACGAACCACGGCTCGCCGGTCGTGAAGCCGGCATTCTTCCCCGCCGTCCACTGCACAGGCGTCCGGGCGGAGTCACGGCTCGACACATGCACGCGGTGCAGGCGCTTTTCCTCCGGCTCGAAGGTCAGGAGCCGCTCGTAATTGCCCTTGCTCTGTACGTCGATGTAGTCCGAGATCGAATCCAGGCGGATGTTCGTCATGCCGATCTCCTGCCCCTGGTACACAAAGGGCGTCCCCTGCAAAAAGAGGTAGCACATCGCCAGCATCGTGCCGCTCTCCCGCCAGTAATCCTCGCTGCCGTAGCGGCTGATGATGCGCGGATGGTCGTGGTTCTCGAGGTACAGCACATTCCAGCTCTTGCCCGCCAGCGTCGTCTGCCAGCGGCTCACGGCGCGCTTGAACCGCACCAGACTGAACGGCAGATGCAGATACTCCGTGTAGATGCAGTCTGCTAACATGTGGTCGAATGAGATCATCATGTCCATCGACTTGGTGTCGCCCGTCAGGTACTGCATGGCCGACTGCACGGTCGTCATGGGGCCCTCGCCGATCTGGACGGCGTTGTATTCCTCGGCGATGCGGCGGAATTCCTTCAGGTATTCATGTACATGCGGCCCGTCCTTATAATGCATGATAGCATTGGCCACCGGCACGAAGGGCAGCCCGTCCGGCAGCCCCTCCCGCTTGGAGATGAACGTGATGACATCCTCCCGGAAGCCGTCCACGCCCATATCCAGCCAGAACCGCATGATCTCGCGCACCTCGCGGCGCACCTCGGGATTGTCCATGTTGAGGTCAGGCTGCTTCTTGCTGAACAGATGCAGATAGTACTGCCCCCGCAGCTCGTCATACTCCCACGCCTTCCCCTCGAAGAGGGAATCCCAGTTGTTCGGCTCGTCCCGCCAGATATAGTAGTCCGTGTAGGGCGCGATGCGGCGGCGGCTCATCTGGAACCACATATGCTCATCCGAGGTATGGTTCGCGACCAGGTCCATCAGCACCCGGATGCCGAGCTCATGTGCCTTGTTCAGCACCTTCCGGAACTGCGCAAGCGTGCCGTAATCCGGGTGGATGTTCCGGTAGTCGGAGATGTCATAGCCGAAGTCCGCATTCGGCGACGGATAGATGGGCGAGAACCAGATCCCGTCCACGCCGAGGTCATGCAGATAGTCGAGCTTGTCGTAGACACCGTACAGATCGCCGATGCCGTCGCCGTTGCCGTCCGCAAAGCTCCGCACCCAGATCTGATAGAAGACCGTCTCGCGGAACCAGTTCTTCTTCCGGCGGAGATTCAGTCCTTTCCGCCCGTGATTTTCTTCCATCCCTCTTTAAATCCTTCCTTCACTTCATGACCTGCACTGTGGAAGCCTTCGCCGATGTCGCGGAAGCCCTCCCCGATCTCGCGTGTACGCACGAGGAAGTCCTGGTACTTCTCCTTCAGGTATTCCGACGCATCCGCGACATTTTCCTGCATGCCGATGAGATTGTCCTTCATATACTGATAGCTGCCGTTGAGATTGTCCTGGATGCCCGTGTGAACGGCCTTCGGCAGATGGAACGCATCATAGAGCGCATCCATCACATCGACCGTCGTGCCGATGAACCGGTCAGAGCTCAGCTCAGTCCGCTCGGTGCCGGCGCGATGCTCGGCGTGGCGTCTCTCGAGGATGACCTGATAGCGGTCAGCCGCCGCCAGCACGCTCTCCTCCCAGGAGATATAGATCTCGTCCATCGCCTTCTGTCCGACCTGCTTCATGGTATCGCGCTGCGGTGCCAGCTCACGCAGGAGCGCTGCAAGCGAGTCGGCATTTTCCTGCATGAGAAAGCCGTTCCGGCCGTGGGTGATGCCCTCGGCGGCGCAGGAGCCCTCGATCAGCACGGAAGCCAGTCCGCAGGCAGCCGCCTCCCGGACAACGATGCCGTTGGTGTCGTAGGTCGAGGGAAAGAGGAACAGATCAGCGCGGGTGTTCCATGCCCGGAGGATATTTCTGTCATAGACAGGGCCGGTGAAGATGACACGCCCGGCCTTGCTGCTGCCGGTCTCGTCCGTGATGGTGCCGTCCTCCTGCCGGATGGAGAGGGAGATACCGTACTCCCGCACGGTCTGCTCAAGGCCTTCCTTATCGGCACCGGAGCCGACGAATACCATGCGGTAGTCGATGCCGTCCGCCGAGAGCTGGCGCATCGCATCGAGGATGAGCGGCAGTCCCTTGTAGTTGATGAGACGTCCGACGAAGAGGAACATCGGCACATCCTCCGGCAGATCAAAGCCCTTGACGGCCTCCTCCACCAGAGCAGCATCTGCCTGTCCCTTCTCAAAATCCACGCCGTTGGAAACGACCCGGATGTCGCCCTCGTAGCCAAGTGCTCTCAGGCTCTCCCCGGCGCCGTGGCTGACCGTCCATACCTCATCACAGGCGGAGATATTGTCGATCATCACCTTGACGGCCTCCTTGCGCAGATGCTCGGACTTGACGGCGCGGGCGATGTCGAGGTCATATTTCGTATGATAGGTGAACACGATCGGCGCTCCTGTCTCCTTGCGCAGGATCCGTCCGAGAATGGCGGATGCGGCAGGGCAGTGGACATGGATGATGTCCGGGCTGAACTTCGCCATCTTGCTGACCGACTTGATCACAAAGGGATTGCCGGCACGATAACCGGCGGTGAAATCCGGTGTGTGGAAGCTCTGGTAAGCGATGACAGAATAGGGATAGACGGAGTAATCCGTTCCCGGATAGGCCGGTGTGCCGACCATGACATCAGCACGTTTCGTAGAAGTCAGAATGGACGCATAATTGACAACAGCATTGGCAACGCCGTCGATCACAGGCGGAAAAGAATCATTGAGCAGAATGACTTTCATGGGGATACCTCCTTTAATAGTCCTTTGGTATTATTATAGCACAGCAGCCGAAAAAATGCAAGCAAACGCACTGCCACTTGCTTTTTTCGCGATCTTATGCTATAATAGACAGGAAACCATTTGGGGGTCTTTAAAAACATCTTTTTTAGAGTGAGGAGCGGGGTGAAGCCCCGCACTGTTCTCATTTTTCTTTTCGGAGAAAAGAAAAATGAGAGATCTACAGAGATCCCCACAAAACGGAGGTAATTTCATGGATCAATTCGCAGAGCAGCTCGTCAAAAAGCATCCAAGCACCAAGGATGATCTGCGGCGGGGGCTCATCATCGCAGGCGCAGCCGTCATCACGCTCGGATCTGTTGCGCTTGTGTTCCTCGGGTATCCGATCGCGCTTGTACTGCCGGTCTGTGCGATATGGGCTGCGATCTACCTGTTCCGTCTGACCAATGTCGAGTATGAGTATTCCGTCACGAACGGCAGCCTTGACATCGACAAGATCCTCGGCCAGAACAAGCGCAAGTCCATGCTCAGCGTGGAGGTCAGCACCTTCACCGTGTATGGCAAGGTCGATGAGGTCACGGAGTCCGATGCCGACATGACGACCTTCCTCGCGACAGGCACCTCCCTCATGGGTGAGGATGACGATGCCGAGGAATACTACGCCGAGTTCGACCACGGGGAGCACGGAAAATGCTGCCTGTATTTCACGCCGGATTCCCGTTTCCGGGAAGCACTGGAACCGTTCCTGTCACGTTCGCTCCGACAGGATGTCGCAAGAAGGAGAAGCCAATGAACAAACGCATCATCGCTGTGACGGCCGCCTGTCTGCTGCTGCTTTGCGGCTGCGGCAAGAAGAAGGAGGACAACTCCTCCGTCGCGCCCGAGCCGCCGGAGACCTTAGCCGCCGAGACGACCGTGCCGGAGGAGGAGACCGGCGAGACAGAGACAGAGACCGCAGCCCCGACCGAGGAGACCACCGCCGAGACGACCGAAGCCGCAACTGCCGCCACGGAAGCTGCGACCGGATCCGGTACGCCCGCAGGGTACCACGGTGTGGAGCAGCCGAAGTCCTCGCTGCCCGACCGCAATTCCGGCATGATCTACCGCGAAGCGCTCGAAAATCTGCGCGATCACGAGATCTTCCCGGACGGCTCCGGCTGTCATGTGTCCGGCTACATGGACGACAACCGCTTTGCCGTGTACGACATCGACGGCGACGGCAAGGAGGAGCTCATCATCCGCTTTGACCAGGCGGAGGAGAAGGATCAGATCGAGCTGATCTACGATGTCAACGACCGCAGCTCCCTCTTTGAGGAGCTGGTCTGCACGCCGAACGTGACCTATTACGAGGGCGGGCTTGTCAAGGTGGATGCCTTCCCGGACAAGGGTTACCGCGGGGATTTCCGGCCGTATGCCGTGTACCAGTATGACAAGGAATCCGACACCTTCGGCCTTGTCGCCAATGTCGATGCCCTGAGCCTCGGCGCACTGCTGGCAGCAGGACTCGAGGACGAGGTCTACCCGGAGGACGTGGACAAGAGCGGCTTCGGCATGGTCTACTACATCGGCGATGAAAACCCGGTTGACGTGACGGAGTATGAAGCATGGTACCAGTCTCTGTTCGGCAGCGCCGTGGAGATCGAGCTGCCGTTCTTCAATCTCGATGAGGATGCGGTTTCATCGTTGGGATAAAGTGAGTAGAGGGTGCTGCGCACCCTCTTAGTCTGTCAATTTATTTCCGAAGGCACAACACGGGGTTTTTAGGGGCGGTCGGGTTCACATCTACTCCCGACACTACTCGTCTTCGATCAGCATCCTGTCTCATCCTCGGTCGAAGCCCCTAAAGCGGCTGCGGCGCGCAGCGCCGCCAAAAATTCCTCCCCCGCTTGCGGGGGAGGTGCCGCCGAACGGCGGCGGAGGGGGCGCCTTTTCAGCGATTTTCTCCAAGAAACAGATCTTATCACAGGAGGTAATGATGATGTTCGTAACACCCCAGCAAATGAAACAGCTCGAGGAGCTGACCGACCGGAGCGGTGTCTCCTACGGAGAAATGATGCGTCGCGCAGGTACCGCTCTCGCAGAAACGCTCATGCGCCGCTGGCCTGAGAAACAATGTGTGCTGTTCCTCGCCGGAAGCGGCAACAACGGCGGTGACTGCTATGTGGCAGCCCGCGTCTTGAAGCAGGCAGGCTGGCGTCCGGAGGTGCTCGCGCCGCTCGGCAAGCCCCGCACCGACATCGCCAACAATGCCTGTGAGCTGGCGAAACAGGACGGCATCCCGATCTATGAGGAGGCCTACGACTTCCTGTTCGGTGAGCCGGAGATCGTCGTGGACGGCCTGTTCGGCACGGGCTTCCGCGGTGAGCTGAGCCGGAACATGCAGACGATCCTGTCCCGTACCGAGGGCAAGGTGCGCGTGGCATGCGATGTACCAAGCGGCGGCAATGCCCTGACCGGCAGCGTCAGCGAGGGGACAGCCCCCGCAGAGGTGACCGTGACCTTCGGGGCGGTCAAGCTCGGCATGACGCAGTACCCGCTGCGGCAGTACTGCGGTGAGGTCGTCGTTGCGGACATCGGCGTGCCGGCAGATGCTATGGATAAGCTCACCCCCGCGCCCATCCGTGCCCTCGACAGGGATTATCTGAGCGAGCACCCGCTGCCCGCCTATCGCCCGGATGCCTATAAGCAGCAGAACGGCGAGGTGCTGGCCGTAGTCGGCAGTGAGAACATGCGCGGTGCAGCCGTTCTGGCCGTCACAGCCGCCATGCGCAGCGGCGCGGGGATGGTGACCTGCGCTGCCCCGGATCCCGTGCTGACAGCGGTCATCGACCGCACCCCGGAGGCGCTCACGCTGAACCTCTTGTGCAGCGAGAACAGCATCCCGGCCTTCCAGACCGATATGCTGCGCAAGGCGCTCGATGGTAAGGACGCGCTGCTCATCGGCTGCGGTCTCGGCCTGACGGAGGCCACAAAGGCGCTGGTGAAATTCCTGCTCAAAGAGAGCAAATGCCCGATCATTCTCGATGCGGATGGTCTGAATGCAGTTGCCGGCTGCATAGACTGTATACCGAAGGGACGGACGATCCTGACCCCGCATCCCGGCGAGGCGGCAAGGCTGCTCGATACGGATACGAAGACGGTACAGGCCGACCGCTACAATGCGGCGCTGACTTTGGCGGAGCGCACGGGCGCCGTTGTTGTTCTCAAGGGCGCCGGTACGATCGTGACGGACGGCCGCGAGATGGCAGTCTGCACGATGGGCAACCCCGGCATGGCCAAGGCCGGCAGCGGCGATGTGCTGGCGGGCATCACGGCAGGCATTGCAGCTGGCTCGGATCAGAGCCTGTTCGAGATCGCCTGTCAGGCGGTGGCGATCCATGCGGCGGCGGGCGATGCGGCGGCGATGGTCTCCCAGCGCACCACGCTCCCGCAGGATCTGATCGGGGCATTGCCGCAGATCATCTGAAAAAGCAAGGAACTGCACCATACAGGATGTTCTATCCCTTCATACAAAACTGATGAGGTGATGAGATGAAACGTATCGTTGCAGTTTCTGCACTGGCACTTGCGCTGCTGACAGGCTGTTCCATGCCGCAGACGGGCGGCGGAAAGACCGCCAACCGCATGACCGGGAGCTTTCTGGCCGAAGTCACGGTGACGAATGCCGATTCCGAGACCAAAGGGCTCCTCACCCGCTACGGCACGGATGCATGGCGGGTGGAATTCACCGAGCCTGCGGCGCTCTCAGGCGTGCAGCTCGATTTTCTGGACAATGAGGTGACGGCATCCTACAAGGGACTGGAGTTTTCCGTCCCGCAGACGGCGCAGGCCATCCGGACGGAGCTCGAAGGCCTGATGGAGGTCGTCGATACCATGGCGCTGACCACGGAGCTTGAGGGCACCGAAAAGGACGGCACCCTGCTCTGCGAGGGCGAGCTCGAGACGGGCAGCTACACACTGACACTGACCGAAGACGGCGTACCGGTGAGCTTTTCGCTGCCGTCCTACGGGGTAGTCATCACGTTTGATTCCTTCACGGAGCAGACGAATGCTTCGCCGACCGAGGAAACGACCATCGAGCGGACATTCCCGGTGGAGGATGTGGAAAGCAGTTCCGAAGAATAGCAAAGCAAAGGCTCCCCCACCCGGAGGAGCCTTTTCCTATGCCACTATTCTACATTCTTCAAAGCCAGCGCCTTCGGGATCTTCCGGATCCGCAGCACATCAAGCACCGTAATGATCAGATACGCCGCAAACACGAGCAGGAATTCCTTCACAAAGCCGCCCGGCGTCATGATGAAGGCGAAATACCCGCCCAGCGACATCATCATGATCTTCCAGAAGCATACCATCAGCAGATACCCGAGATAGATCGCGATGCCCTCGGAGAGCAGCACCACGACCGCTGTCGGGATCAGGTACAGCGAGGTAATCTCGCCGTTGCTGTAGCCGAGGATCTTCGCCATCGAGATGGAGCGCTCGTTCTTCTCAATGATGATCTTCGTCAGCAGATACAGAATGATCGCTGCCACGATCAGGCATACCACCTGGAAATATGCCATATAGCTGCCCATCGAGTGGTCAAGCTGCTTGGCGAGCTTGGTCATGTCGTCCGCCGTGATGGTCTTGGCGATGTAGTCCTCCGGGATGTCGGTGATGGGCTCGTTGGAGAGATAGCCGCTGAAGCTCCCCGCGTCCTTCTCGAAGATGCTGTTGAAGCGCTCGTTCGGCAGGAATACTGCGATGCCCGCCGTGTACGGATAGATGCCGCAGACCGTCCAGGTATAGC
>JAGADP010000069.1 GCA_017828885.1 Oscillospiraceae bacterium
GCTCTGGAAGAAGGCGACAAGCTGTGCTTCCTCGAGCGTGAGCAAGGTCGGATCAAAGGGCGCCGCCGCCCCGGAGAAGACCGTGACGAGGTTCTGCACCCTGCCCATCAGCGTGCGGGCTTCGTTGCTGGTCGTGTCCTCGGAGAAGCGCAGGTGCGCGTAGGTATAGAGCCGCTCGATCTCCTCATTCAGATCATAGAGTGTTTTGGTCGCTGTGTAGAGTGCTTCGGCGGATCCGATCATGCTGCCGAGTACCTCCGAGAGTGCCTGCACGGCGGCTTCGGCCTTGGTGTAGGCCGCATCCCAGGCGGCGGTGTCGGCAAAGATCGTGGTAAGATCCCACTTGTCCTGTTCGGCGATTTCGTTTCTAAGCATTGGTTGCTCCTTTCGTTGCGATGATGATTCATTCTATACTATGAAATACAATTGCCGTAATTACATAACTTAGGCATAGTTCGCTGCAAGGCCACCCCCTCCGCCGCCGTTCGGCGGCACCTCCCCCACAAAGCGGGGGAGGATTCTGGGGGGCGCTGCGCGCCCCGACCTGCTTTTCTGCGGCGCAGGCTGTTAGGTTGTTGACACCGTCTCCCTCCCATTCAAGTGGGGAGTCACCCTCAGACCCGCTTATGAATGATGCGTCAGAATCAGATAATGATGGCCTCTACATGCTCGCATTCATGCTGGATGATCTGGGCGGTAAAGCCAGAGAAACGGCCTGTTTTCGGCTGGAATTTCGTGTCGAGGTACTCCACCTCGATGCTCTCATAGCGGATGCATTTCCGCACACCCGTCAGGCTCAGGCAGCTTTCCTCTGTCGCAAAGCGCCCGGACTTCTGCGTGATGACGGGGTTGATCATCACAATATCCATGATGCCCGAGGAGAAGATGATCATGCGCTTGTTCACGCCGATCATGTTCGCTGCCATGCCCACACAGCCCTCACGGTGCGCAGCCAGCGTGTCCCGGAGATCCTGGATCAGTGGCGCATCCTCCGGCGTGGCGGGGACGGACTTCTTTTTCAGGAATTTCACATCTCTGCATATCGGTCGGATCATGGCTTTCCTCCTAACAGCGCCCGCTTCATGAGCGCAAGGTCAAACACATCGAGCACGCCGTCCGCATTGGCATCGCCGGCATCCGGGTCGGCAAGCTTTCCGGCCTTATGCAGCCATTTTGTCATGGCCACAAGATCGGCCGTGTCGAATTTGCCGTCCTTGGTCACATCATACTTTACGGACGTTGTCACTTCCGGCGCAGGATAGCCGAAGAGCGCCACCTCGTTGAGCGCACCGCCGCCCTTGACGATGCGGAGCTTATCGGTCGGCGCAGAATCATCCGTCAGCGAGATGCTGCGGGACATGTAGCTGCCCAAATTGCTCGACCACAGGAGCGTGTCGGTGTTGGCATCGTAGATCTCGAGGCTGCCCGTGCCGAAGGTGTCGAACACGCCGAAGCCTGTCAGCACATAGGGCTGGTCGAGCGTCACCTCGGCGGTGAAGGCGGCTGTCACGTCCGTCTCGGGCGTTTTCAGCCCTTTGGTATCGCCGTAGATCATCGTGGGCATGGAATCCGGCTCGTCAAACATGCGGTCTGCCTGCGTCTGCGAGCTTTCCTTTTCGGCGGTGAGCGTCTGGGGCGTGATATACTGCCCTCTGCCGTTGACGATCGTCTGCTCTGTGCCGGAAAACCGCACAAATACGGGCGTTTCCGTCACATCGAGCGTCACCTTGCCGGACTTGACCGTGAGCGCCTTCGTCACGCCCTCCGCATAGGTGCCGGGGGTCGTCTGGTAGGCGTAGGCTGCCTTTCCGGCATCGAGGGAGAAGCCTTTCACGACCTTGTCCTCGTTCGTCGGCGACCAGACACAGTGGATGGTCTCGCCGGTCGTGCGGTCGGTGAACACATAGTCCATCACGCCGTCATGCGATGCATCCTTCGTGAAGTCGGCGTTTTTGAGCGTGCTTGTCAGGCAGGCGGTGTAATACCAAGCCAGCTTTTTGCTCCATTCGCCCTTGCCGGTGGTAAGGCCGGAGTTGTAGTACACACCCTCGCCCTCGTCCCGGAGCTGGAACTTGGTCATGCGGTCAACGCCTGCGCCGACGGCCATCAGATACGTCCGTGCCACGCGCTGCGCATAGCGAAGCTGGTACTGTTCGTTGTCATGATTGTCCGTGCCCTCGACCTCGCAGTCGCTCATGGGGATCTCAAACTCCGAGATCCAGAGCTCCGTGCCGGGGGCGTTCTCGTCGATCCAGTCCTGTAGCTGCTTGACATGCGCCGCAAAGCCGGAATCTTCGGGATTGAGCGTATCCGGCCCCATGTGGACGTTGAGCACATCCACGCAGAAATGCCCGTCCTTTCGGTGATAGGCGAACCAGAGCCGCATCTCGTCCAGATATTCCGTAAGCGCTTCCGGTGCCAGCAAGCCGCCGATCGCCAGCTTGAAGTTCGGGTCGGCGGTCTTCACACCGGCGTTCGGGATGGCACCTTCATGGCCGTCATAATCGGCGGAGCACATCGCAGCCATCTCGGAGGGCGTGAAGTAATTCGCAGCGCCGCCCCATGTCAGGTTCGGCTCGTTGGAATTCTCCAGCGTGTTCAGCAAGCCCATGCCGACCTTCGGCTCGGAGCCGTCTGCAACATTGAGCGTGGAGGGGTCAATGTCCGTGTTGGAGCCGTAGCGGGCTGCCACCTGATAGAACGCCTGTGCATGGAGGGCATAGCTCTCCGGGTCAGTGGTATCCGCACCGGCGGGAACGGGCTTGATGGTGTAGTCCTTGCCGGAAACATAGGCAGAACCGCCCTGGAAACAGGGGATCACGGAGATGCCGCGCTTTACCATCGCCGTATAATAGCTGTCCTGGTCGCCCCAGGAGCCCTGCGTGAACTTGACCTTGCCGGCATCATCATACATCCAGTTGAAATTGTGATATTCCCGGACATTGCCGCCCGTCATGATCGCTGTCATGGGGTCGTCGATGAATGCATTGAAGCCGATGCGCTGCCCCGCCGTAAGGTCGGTCTTGGGCAGAGCGGCAGGAGAGGGGGCAGTCAGCGCCTTCTGCTCGACGGAGAGGTCGCTTTTTTTATAGCCATAGATCGCCAGTTCGCTGACACCGGCATCGCCGCAGCGTGTGGTGAAGCGCAGATAGCGTGTCTCCACGGGCTTCTCGAACGTCAGCCCACGCCATGTGTTATAGCTGTCCGTCTCGAAGGAGGCAAGCGCCTTCCAGTTGTAGGGCTCGCCGGATTCGATGTTCCATGTCTGCACATCGTTGGTGTCGAGATAGCATAGACCGGTCACGACATAGTTAGCCCCGAGGTCAATGAACATCGCATCATCGCCAAATTCAGACTGCCAGTTCGGCTTCCAGTTGCGGTTGCGGGTCGTGGCATCCCAGAGCTCCTTGTCCACCTTGGTATTATCGGGCGAAGCGGGCACCTTGTCCTGATCGTCGAACAGGACGGGCGCAAAGTTGAGATAATCGGCGCCGACATAGACGAGGTTCTCGTCATAGATCGTGAAGCCGGATGCATCCAGCAGCGCCGGTTCAGCGGCAGCAGCCGGGAGCGGCATAGCACCAAGCAAAAGCGTACTTGCTGTTAAGAGTGAGATCCATTGTTTTTTCATATTCTTCCTCCCCAAACAATAAAGATGCGGGTGCAGGGCGGTCACCGTCCTGCCGAGGGGGTCATAGGGGGGCGAGGAGCCCCCCTATCCACTTACTCCACCGGCAGCTCCGGAATGATCTCCACGACATATTTCAGGATGTTGAGCGCATCGGTCGGTGTGGGATCGGTGCCGCCAACGATCGTGATGGCGTTCTTCTTGCCCTGCTCAGTGAGGGGCTCGCCGACCATCAGGTTCTTGTTCAGGACAATAACATCGAGGATCGTCACAGCGCCGTCCTCATTGACATCGCCGCAGAGGGAAGCGCGCTGCTTGGTATCGCCGGTGGGTTCAGTCGGCTTGCTCGTGGGCTCCGTGGGAGCGGGCTTGGTCGGATCGGTCGGATCGGGCTGCACGGTGCTGATGGGATAGGTCTTGAGGTCGGGCAGCTCGTCGAGGGTGATGCAGTACTCGCTGTTGTAGATCTCCTTGAGACTCGCGACGGGGTTGTTCTGCTCACTCGTCAGGTAATTCTGGTACCACGGGCAGAACCAGAGCCATGCCGCCTTCTCATTCTCGAGATTTTCGAGGGAGGGGATGGAGTCGTTCTCGGTCATGGCGACCATTTTCTGACCGTTCGTGCTGTCGGCAAGGCTGTAGAAGGTCGAGGAGATGGCGGAGAGATTCGCTTCGCCGTCGGTGCAGTTGTACTTGTCATAGCCGATGATGTCCACCACGTCATCGCCCGGGTACCAGTTGGCAGAGGTCTCGTAGGTGCTCGATGTCCATACCCAGATGAGATTGTCCAGACCGTACTCGTTCGTCAGCTTGTCATACAGAAGACGGTACAGCTCCTTGCAGGGCTCTGCACCCTCGGCGCCCCACCAGAACCATGCGCCCTCGGCTTCATGCAGCGGACGGAACAGGACAGGCGCATCGGCATCCTCGAGGATCTGGAGCTTCTTGGCGATATATTCGATGTCCGCCAACAGACGTTCGTTTTCCCAGGTGCCTTCGGTGAGGGCACGCTTCACGCTGAAGGTGGTGTACTTCGGGTTGGCGGATTCCACATAGAAGGCAAGGTCATTTATGCCGACCTTGTCCTGCTCGGAGGGGACATTCCAGTGCCATGTCACGGTGGCGATACCGCCGTATTCCGTCACCCACTGGGCGGCACGCTCGGCGGCGTGGTCGTCCCAGTTGTCGCTGCTGTTGTAGGCGAGGAAGTCGATGCCGCGGATGGCGGGCGTCTTGCCGGTCGTTTCCTTGATGTACTCAAACTCCACCTCGTTGTCCTTGATGAAGTTGGTCGGGTCGGCGTAGAGGTTGTAGTTGTGATCGCCGCAGTACTCCTGCTGACCGGCGAGGATATGCTTGCCGTAGTTGTCACAGAGGTAGCTGTAGAGCCGCTGGGTGCTCTCGGAGGCGTTCGGGTTGGAGAGGGTGCGGGTCGGGGAGAGCGAGGACACGGACTCCGGCGCCGGGGTCAGTGTCAGGCTGTCGAAGAAGGTATAGCCCCA
>JAGADP010000070.1 GCA_017828885.1 Oscillospiraceae bacterium
CTGCAAACTTTTTTTGGAGAAAAAAAGTTTGATCAAAAAAACGAGATTGGCTCAGCGCTTCACATCTCCCCTGCCGGATACGATCTGATAGCCGACTGATGTCACACGGCGCTCCAGACAATCCACACACTGCGCCGACTCCTCGCCGGTGCAGATCTTATCATCATAGAGCATGTACTTCTTCCGCACGGAGACCGGGGACAGGTTCGGCATGATGACGTTGGCGCCCATTTTCAGCCCCAGCTCACGCCCCTGCGGGTGGATCGTGCCGAGCGCCGTCGTCGCCGGGAGCAGCACCCACGGGAACATAAGCCGCAGGATCCCTAACAGCCGCAGCACTAAGTACAGATCGCCCCGCTGTTCGTCCTTGAAGGGGGTGTCCTTATGCGGGATGAAGGGGCCAATGCCGATCATGTCCGGCTTTAGCTCCTGCAAAAAGCGCAGGTCGCGGATCAGGTGGTCGGTCGTCTGTCCCGGGCAGCCGACCATCATCCCGGCACCGACCTGATAGCCGATGTCCTTGAGGTCGTACAGGCAGCGGATGCGGTTCTCGAGGGAGAGCTCCGCCGGGTGCAGACGGCTGTACAGCGTCGGATCGGCGGTCTCATGGCGGAGGAGATAGCGGTTGGCGCCGGCATCGAAGAAGGCCTGGTAGCTCTCACGGGACTTCTCACCGATGGAGAGGGTGATGGCGCAGTCCGGGTAGCGAGTCCGGATCTCTCGCACGATCTGACAGACGCGCTCGTCCGTGAAATAGGGATCCTCGCCGCCTTGCAGCACAAATGTCCGGTAGCCCAGCCCATAGCCCTCCTTGCAGCAGGCCATGATGTCCTCCTCGGTCAGGCGGTAGCGGCTGGCGCACTTGTTGCTTCTGCGGATGCCGCAGTAGAGGCAGTCATTCTTGCAGAAATTGGTGAATTCGATCAGCCCGCGCAGGTACACGTCCGTGCCGTAGTGTTCCCGCCGGACGGCATCGGCTGCCTCCCGGAGGGCATCGTCATATCGGTCGGTCTCGAGCAGTGTACGAAATTCGTCATCGGTCAGGTTCTGCTCTTTGCATAGTTTTTCTATCAGCATAGTTCCTCCTGTTGTGCCAGAGAAAGAGGGGCTGCACGCCCCTCCTGCATCTGTGGTGTTATTCAGTGACCTGCGCATATTCCTGCGCGATCGTCAGCTTGCCGTCGGCGATCAGCTCACGCAGCGTGGAAAGCGGCACGGGCTTGCTGAACAGATAGCCCTGTACCCGTTCGCAGCCGATGCTGCGCAGGAAATCGAACTGCTCCTGCGTCTCCACGCCCTCGGTCAGCGAGATCATGTTGAGCTGACGCGTCAGGCTGACGATGTTGTTCAAAATCGGGCGGGTCTTCTGGTTGCCGGAAAAGCCCGACAGGAATTTCATGTCGATCTTCAGCACGTCGAACTGGTAATCCTTCAATACATTCAGCGAAGAATAGCCGCTGCCGAAGTCGTCCAGCCAGACCTTGTGGCCGGCCTGCCGCAGCCGTGTCAGCGCCGCTTGCAGGAAGCCCTGCTGGTCGGTCAGGGCGCTTTCGGTGATCTCGACATCGAGATACTCCCGGGGCACCCGGTAGGTCTCCGCCATCGTTTCGAGGAAGCCGACAATGTCGCAGAGCTCGAAATCGAGCCGTGAGAAGTTCAGCGACACGGGCGCGAACGCAAGCCCCTTGTCCGCTGCCTCCCGGTAGTCCCGGCAGACCTGCTCGATGATGCACTGGTCGAGCTTGTGGATCTGGCGGTGCTCCTCGAGGATCTCGATGAAGCTGCCCGGCGGGAGCAGGCCATGCGTGGGGTCGCGCCATCTGGCCAGCGCTTCGAGACTGACGATGGAGCTGTCCTCGGTGGTGACGATGGGCTGGTAGAAGACCTCGATATAGCCGTTTTCAATGGCAGCGTCAAGGTTGTTGGTGATGTACTGCTTCAGGCGCAGCCTCTGCTCGAGCTGCTTGTCATACTGCTGGAAATGCTGCTCATAGCGGCGCTTGACGCTGTTGCAGGCGAAGCGGGCGCGGTCGCAGGCCACGCTCGGGTCGAGGTCGGCATCCTCGCCGACAGGGCGGTAGGCGCCGCATTTCAGTTCGAGGTGCAGATCCTTCTGGTAACCGTGGATCTTATGGCTGAGGCTCTTGATGCGCTCCATGCTGCCCTCGTGCTTGGTGAGCACGACGAAATGGTCATCCGACAGGCGCGACACCAGCGAGCCGGGGAAGGTCTCCTCGATGAGCTTGGCCACGTCCCGGAGGAGCGTGTTGCCAGCCTGGAAGCCATATTTTTCGTTATAGTACTTGAAATTCTCGATGTCGAAGTACAGGAACACGATGTTTTCGCGGTCTGTGGTGACATAGCCGACGATCTTCTCGGCCTCGGTGCGGAAGTAGAACATGTTGTGGATGCCCGTGAGCTCGTCCATGATCGAGGCATCGCTCAGGCGGCGGTTCGCTTCTTCAAGGCTCTCGTCCTTGAGCGCCTGGCTCAGGGTCTTGTGGTAGTTGCTGATGCAGAAGAGCAGTGTGGAGAGCCACATCGTGAACAGGTTGATCTTGGTCGCATCACTCAGGCCACTCGAGGCATTCACCGCCTGGAGCTTTTCGTAGGCCTCCTCCGGGGTCAGATCGCCGAGATCGTGCAGCACGCTGTAGGCGCCGCTGACCGGGACAAGTCCGCTGATCTTGTACAGATAGACCAGATACGAGACGGTCAGGATCAGAAAACCCACCACCGGCCGCCAGACAAGCAGGCAGACCGTGAACAGCTCCATCGTCAGGAAGGTGAGCATCTGCTCGCCCTTGGTGTAGTCGCCGACGGAGATCTTGATGCCGAAGTAGATACAGATGAACGAGAAGGCGTATAGCAGCGTCTTTCCGACCCGCCTGTATTTCGTCTTTCCGGCGATGTAGAGCAGGGAATAGACGAGCATGACGATGCCCGCCCCGAGCAGCAGGAAGTAGTTGATGTAGTATTTTTCCAGATAATAGGAGAACGGGTTCGGGAGCTCGCCCCGGAACCACATGCGTGACATCCGGATGATCATCCAGATCTCCAGCACGATCACGACGACCGACATATAGATGCTTGACCGCATGTTGGTCGCATAGAAATGGTTCTTGACATAGGGCGACTGGTGCTCCAGTCCGAGCCATCGCAGGATCTTCTGTTTCATGGTGTGCCTCCCTTCGCTGACTGTATTCTATCTGTATGTGATGGCGGATCTGTTGTGTGCAAGGGGATACACTTTCAGTATAGCAGATTTTACGAAAAATGTCAATACGCAGCGCCTGCGTTTTATATAAATCGTTTAAAACTCCACGATTCTTGGCGATTCTTACGACACACAAGCCGAATACATCTGCCGGAACGCTCACGGAGATTTCCCAGAATTTTCACATAACAATACGATGTTTCCCACATTCAGGTTGTATACTAAGGACAATGAAACAGAAACCCTCCTCCCTGATGAAAGGAAGCGATCATATGAAAAAGAAAATGAGTCAATCCCTGTATGCAGCGATTTTGACATGTGCGATGTTCGGCATGACCGGCTGCAGCGCCTTTTCCACCGATGTCAGCACGGACGTAGCAGAGCAGCCGGCCGCTGTGGCAGAGACGGAAGCCGCAGAGCAGCAGAATGAGCAGACCTCCGGCAAGACCGAAGCGACTGCCACGAATGTTTCCTACAACAGTAATTTCACCGCCAGGATCAACACGGCAGAGCTGTTCACAGAGCGTGACCTGGCGCAGACCGCGGATACGGCCGGTGCGCAGACCATCACCGTGCAGGACGGCGAGACCTATACCATCACCACGGATGGCGTGTATATCGTCAAGGGCAGCGCTTCGGACTGCACCATCCTCGTGGATGCCGATGAGAAGGCCAAGATCCAGCTCGTACTGGATGGCGTGACCATCACCAACAGCGATTTCCCGGCGGTCTATGTCGTATCGGCGGACAAGGTATTCGTGACGAGTGCGGGCGAGAATGTGCTTTCCGTGACCGGGGATTTCCGGGCGGACGGCGAGACCAACACCGATGCGGTCATCTTCGCCAAATCTGACCTCGTGCTCAACGGCACGGGCTCCCTGAGCGTGAATTCCACCGCCAACGGCATCACCAGCAAGGACGACCTCAAGGTGACCGGCGGCACCTACACGCTCACCACGGCGGAGGATGCACTCGAGGCGAATGATTCCATCTCCGTTTGCGGCGGCAGCTTCACCATCGAGACACAGAAGGACGGGCTGCACTGCGAGAATGACGAGGGCATGGGCGACATCTGCATCACCGGCGGCAGCTTCACCATCAACGCCAAGAAGGACGGCATCCAGGCGACCTCCGTCCTCCAGATCGACGGCGGAACCTTCACAATCAACGCCTCCGAGGGCTTTGAATCCACTTACGTGCAGATCAATGGCGGTGTCATCAGCATCAACGCATCCGATGACGGCATCAATGCATCTCCCAAGGGCACAAGCGAGGAAGTCGCAGTCGAGATCAACGGCGGCGAGCTGACCATTGTGATGGCACAGGGCGACACGGACGGCATCGACGCGAACGGCTCCATCTATGTCAACGGCGGCAAGATCGACGTGACGGCGCCGATGAGCTCCTTCGACTATGACGACAAGGCAGAATTCAACGGCGGTACCATCATCATCAACGGCGAGGAAGTTTCCGAGATCCCCGAGGATATGATGGGCGGCTTTGGCAGAGGCGGCTTCGGCGGTTTCGGCAACGGTCAGCCGCCGGAGGGCTGGGACGATGAAAACGGCGACAGACCCACCCCGCCCAACTGGAACGGTGAGGACGGCGAGAACGGCTGGGGCACACCTCCCGAAGGCTGGGACGATGAGAACGGCGACAGACCCACCCCGCCGGAAGGCTGGAACAATGAGGACGGCGGCAATGGCTGGGGTCAGCCGCCGCAGGGCTGGAATGAGGAAGACGGCGGGAACAGACCTTCCCGTCCGCAGGGCGGCAGAAACCGCGAGAACACACAGGAGGAGGTAGTTGCAGGAAAGGATACACAGAATATCTGAGGATGAAACAGAAAATGCACCGCAGGAATGCTCCTGCGGTGCGTTTTGTCTATAAGTCTGTTTGTGCCGCCTTAGGCGGCAGGAAAGGCATACTAAGAGGCGAGGTAGGGGATGCCCTCTCTTGCAGCCACACCCTCTTGAAAAAACAGTCCACTGGACTGTTTTTTCGATTCACCCCTTGCGGAGCGCCTTCGGCACAAGGAGTTTCGCTCGCTGCGGCGAGCGACCAGAGGACTTTGCCCTCTGGACTCCCACAAGCTTTTTTTACGAAAAAAAAGCTTGAGCAAAAAAACGATCCTGGCTTCGCCATTTTGACTCGGTCTCTGAGAAAATGAAAGGCACCCCGGTGAGGGGGTGCCTCTGTTTTTGTCATGCAGAAAAGATGCAGGTGCAGGAGGCTCAGCCTCCTGCCGAGGGAGGTTTAGGAGGGGCTCGGGTGAACACCCCGTCCCCTCTGTCACTTCGTGCCACCTCCCCACCCCGTGGGGAGTCTTCCCCTTCTTAGTCGGCGCAAGCCGACTGAGTTCCCTTTAGTGATCCGCTGTATAGTCGTAGACCGTCGGCGGCTCGGGCAGATCGTAGCCTGTGCCGAGGAAGTAGTCCGTATGCGGCGGCTGGTTGTAGGCATTGTTCTGGGCTGCCACCTGTACACGGTACTGCGGGTTGTGCATCAGAGAGTAGACCGGGTACTCCGTGCCGAAGGTCGTTGTGAAGATACGCAGACCGCCGTCACCCTTGCGGAAGATCAGTTCCTCACGCCAGTCACCGATCAGGTCGCAGGTCAGACCGGCATTGGACTTGGTGCCGTTGTTGTAGGCTACGCCGTCACCGCTGAATACACGACCCTTGCCGTACTGATCGACCATTGTGCGGTCGAGGACGGCTCTCTCGAGCACATCCGACCAGTAGACTACGGAGTTCAGACCCCACTTGGTGATGTTGGAGAAGTACATGGTCGTGCCATCGGCATTCTTCAGTTCCTGGTTGTTGGAGCAGTCGTAAACGATGCTGTTCTGTGCGCCGATCATCTCCGCGCCGCCGTTGCCTGCGATCAGATTGTCGCAGAGGCATCTGCCGGTGTCGCCCTCAGCCGTCTGGCGGAAGAGCGCCTTGCCGGTCTTGGCATCACGCAGCTCGGTGCCGAAGCCGATCTTCTTGCCGTTCGGATGTACATCATCCTCGAGACACATGAAGATCTCCAGACCCGGATTGCTCGGCACGAAATCGCCGATGTGCATCGCATCGCCGTGCGCATTGCCGGTCGTGTAGAGCAGCTTGCCGTTGTCGTCGATGACAGCGGAACCGCATACGATCTCCTGTCTGCCGTCGCCGTCCACGTCAGCGCCCATCTCCTGATGGTTGCCGTCGCCATAGCCGGCAGCGGATACATTGAACCCGGTGTCGAACAGCCAGCGCTTGCTGAGCTTCTTGTTCGTGACATCCCATGCCGCCACGGTAAGTCTCGTGTAATAGCCTCTGCCGAAGACAGCGGACGGATGCTGACCGTCGAGATATGCCACACATGCCGTATAGCGCTCGGAGCGGTTGCCGTAGTCGTCGCCCCAGGTGCTCTTGCCCTGTGCGCCGCGGGAAGGATCATAGTTCTGGGTATCGAGCGCTGCACCGGTCAGACCGTCAAACAGCGTGATATACTCAGGCCCGTCGAGGACGGTACCGGCGGAATTTCTGTAGTCCTTGGACGCATCGCCGACATAGTTACCCTTGCCGTCCTTGGTGCCATCGGCGGTCTTGCAGATCATCTCGGACTTGCCGTCGCCGTCAAAGTCATATACCATGTACTGCGTGTAGTGCGCACCGGCACGGATGTTTCTGCCGAGATCCACACGCCATACCATCGTGCCGTCAAGGCGGTAGCAGTCGATGAAGACGGTGCCGGTATAGCCGGTCTTGGAGTTATCCTGCGAGTTGGAGGGATCCCACTTCACGAAGATCTCGTACTGACCGTCGCCGTCGATGTCGCCCACGGAGCAGTCGTTCTCGGTGTAGCTGCATGTCGAGCCGTCCGGCATGGTCTGGTCGGCAGGACGATGGGTGTTGATGTCGATGTAAGCGCCGGACTGACCGGAGTTCTGCGTGCCGAAGACATAGGCAGCAGCGCCCTTTTCGGTGCAGGTCGTGCCGACATAGGTGTCGATGGTGTACTTGTCGGAAGGCGTACCGCCCTGGTCGAAATAGTTGGAGGCTGCACCGGCAGCGATCTCCTTGAGGAGGGTGCCGTTCTTGTAGAGCTTGAAGCTCGTGTTATCCGCATCGGTCGCCAGGATACGCCATGTGAGCTGCATACCGTTGCCGGCATTGGCAGCGACAAGACCGCGGTTGAGGTATTCCATCTGGTAGCCTTCGCCCCAGACATTCTTGTTCAGCCGCACCGGAACGCCCTTGATCGGGTCATACGGTGTGATGGGCGATGCCGCATGGTCGGTGTCGGAAATGGTGAAGGTATCGAAATTGGATGCGCCATCAGCAGTCAGCGAGGTGAAGGTGAGCGTGTTGATGCCCGCTGTCAGGTTGACATAGATCGTCTCCTCCGCCCAGGTATCCCAGCTTCCGGTGGGAGCGCCGGTGAGGGTGTAATAGCCGAGTGCGCCGCTGATGTCGAGCCACACGCCACGGTCGGCGGTGCCGCCGTTGGCCTGATGGATCGTCAGGGCATAGACGCCGTCCTTCGGTGCATTGACGTTGATCGTCACATCCGAGCCGACTTCGTTGTACAGATTCAGATAGCTCGAGGAGGTAAAGCCCGGGTGATCGCTCTCCACAAAGCCCTTCTCATAATCGCCGTCGATCGCCGCATAGATGCGGGGCATACCCACGCCTTCACGCATTTTGAAACCGCCCACGCCCGTGTGCAGGAACTTGGTCATCGCGACCAGATCGACCACATCGCAGGCATTGTCTGCATTGAGGTCGATCGCGGGATTGTCCTGCGCCGCCAGTACGGCGCGCTTGCCGAGCGCTAAGTCAAAGACGTCGATCACACCGTCGCCGTTGAGGTCGCCCGGGATGTAGTCCGGGGCAGACATGGCGATGCATTTCGTCTCATCGCCGCTGGCCAGGGAGACGGGGATGAACTCCCAGTCCTGGCAGTTGATGCCGTTCTGTTCCCAGGTCTGGACATTGGCACCGGCATCGGTGGAAGCATCCTTGACCTCGACTGCCTTGTCGCCGCTCGTCACCAGACGGAAGCTGCCGTCTGCGTTGGCTTCGAGCCGGAAGTGCTCGCTGCCGGATGCATCGCCGAGGACAATGTTTCCGCCGTCCTCTGTCAGCGCCAGCGTCTTGCCGCCGCCGAGCATGGAATAGATGCAGTAATTGCCGTCCGCATCGCTCTCGATGCGCCATGTATCATAGGCATGGGCTGCGTCTGTACCCCACTGCTGTACATTGGTGCCGGCTTCCGCCTTGCCGCCTTCGACATTGAGGAACTTGCCGCTGTTGACATTGCGGATGACATAGGTGCCGTCATAGCTCTTGGCCGCCACGGTCATGGACGGGAGCACCGCCGGCACTGCTGCGAGCATCATGACTGCCGCCAGCAGGGATTTGATTTTTTTCATAGATTTCATCTCCAATTTTCATGTGCGCCGCCCACGATCGGACGTGCTATCCTTTTCCCTATATTCCCCGGTTCAGATGTCCGAAGAAAAGCGCATGCCAGACCCTACCCGTGATCTGATAGGCGCTCTATAATTTAATTATACAGATTCTTCTGAATTTGTCAAGCATTTTAATTATAATTTGCTCAATTCATAAATAAATGAACATATTTGCCGCCATCCGGGCAAAAAATGCAAGCGTGGAGCCCACGCTGGCGGCTTGCTTCGAGGAGGATGGTACGTCGTTTCTCCGCCCGCTTGCTCCTTGCTTCGCAGAGGAGCAATGCTGCGCATTTTCAGACATCGCAGCCATGCGGCTGCTCTAATGCGGTTTTCTGGGTGTGGAGCCCACAAAAAAAGAGCACCGGACGAAAGATCCGGCACTCCTGTGTCTGTTGCTATTCCAAAATGGGGCTCTCTTATCCCAGCTTTGAGAGCTGCACTCTCCCGGTCACGGGATCGACGACCACTACCGAGGTATGCGGGTGGTTCCAGTCGCCGTTGGTCTCGATGACATAGATCACGGCGTCTTTCTCCTCGGTCGTTTCCTTTGCCCAGATGTCCCCGAGGTAGATGTCGAGCACCTGATGCTTGGTCTCATCGAGGGGATAGTAGCCGTAGCGGGAATATTCCCGCAAAGGCACGATATACACCGCCTGCTCGGCATATTCATCTGCATATTCTGCTGCCCGCTCCGGGGTCGTGACGAACTCAACGCTGAAATGCCCGGAGCCCTGCATGATGCTCGGGTTGTAGCTGAAATCATAGTCCGAGACCACATCGCCCCGGAAATCCGGGAACCACTCCGGCTCACGGGTGTTGTGGTACAGCGCCACATACGCCTTCTGGAAGGGGTACTGCCACAGGAACTTCGACTGGATGAACAGCGGCGGGAAGGCGAACAGGATCAGATTCCCGACCAAAATCAGGGCGATCAGGTCGATGAGCACGGGCTTGGGCTTCTGCGTTTTCCAGAGCGCCAGGCAGAAGAGCACACAGCCGCCTGTCAGCAGCAGCCGCAGAATGCTCAGCCGCACAAAGATCAGCTCTGCAAGAAATAGCAGCACGGCGATGCCGGTCAGGATGCATCCCGCGATCCACATAGGACGGGAGACCGGGAGCTGTACGGGTCCTGACGGCTGGCTGTACAGGCTGTCGTAGTTTTCAGGCTGTTCAGTCTCGGGGGTGCGCTGCGGTTCGTTCATGTCGTTGGCCTCCTGTGTTTTTCTTCATTATAGCACAGCAAGGGGGCGGTGTCAAGAAAATGCCGCCAAACCCTTGCAAAATCCGCCTCCGCATGCTATAATATAAGCAGCACAACCGCTATGAGATGAAGGAGGGATCCGCTTGAAGAAAACGAAGAAGACCGCCATGACGGCCGCGCTCTTTGCCGCCGCCATCACCATGACGGGCTGTCCCATCGGGGTGCCGTATGGCGTCTACGGGCCGCCTCCCGAGGAGACTGGACCGTCCGAGACCTACGATCCGCAGCAGGAGATACCACAGGCGGAGTATGAAGCGCCGGTCGTGGAGGAATATGCGACTACCGAGGGCACGGAGCCGTCCGAGACCTTCCGGCCGGAGAGCGAGGAGCCGCAGGATGTCTACGGCCCGCCGGTGGAAGAGGATGCCGCTGTGGAATCGGATGTGATCCGCCCGAAGAACGAGACTCCTGCGCCCATTTACGGCCCGCCGGAGGTCGAGGAGGATGCGCTCCCGGTCGAGACATTTGCCCCGGATGAGGAACGCCCGCAGGTCGTTTACGGGCCGCCTGTGGAATAAGGGGGAGCTATGCTGAA
>JAGADP010000071.1 GCA_017828885.1 Oscillospiraceae bacterium
CACGCCATGCCGCCGCGCATTGCTCCGAAGCCAAGTGGATAGAGATAATCCTCGTCATTCTGGTAACGGTTGAACTGGTCGGTGTAGTACTTGTTCAGCTTCTCCATTGCGACCGGATCCTCGTAATCCTTTTCCGGCTCATTGAGGCTGGCAGGATACCGGTTGCAGAATTCAAGCATCTTGACAAATTCAGGCGAATCGAAGCTGCATGTGCCGTTGAGTTCGTCTGTGAAGTCCATCCCGTAGAGCATCCGCACCAGCATGTTCTCTTTGGTTGACCACTGGTAGACATTCTTCTCCGCACTGTCATAGAGGGCGATCATGTCGTCCATCGTCCAGTTGTCCGGCACATGGTACTTCTCCTTGACACACAGCGTCTCCACCGTGAAGCTGCTTGCCAGCCCGTAGAGGGCGCCGTTCGTCGGATGCTGCAATGCCTGCACGACATTCGGGACGAGCGCCTGCTTGTTGATCTGCGGATCCTTCGCAAGATACTCGTTCAGATCGCAGAACACGCCCTTGCTGCCGAGCTTCATCACCGTGTCATGGCCGCCCTGCATGATGATGATGTCCGGTGCATCGCCGCTCATGACCGAGAGCTTGAACTGTTCGACCGCATCGTTGCTGCCCTCCTCCTTGGGATCGTTGTACAGCGTTCCGTCGGAGTTTTGCATGACATGATAGTTGACACGCAGCTTGTCCTGCGAGCGGTTGAACGCCTGGAAGAACGAATCGTCATAGATATAGCCGAAAATGCCGACATCCAGCACCTCCCGCTCCTTGATCTCGGAGGGATGCAGCCTGCGCAGGCGGTACAGCTTCCCGTCAAATTTCTGCCCGATGAATGTCCCGTCCGCCAGCGGCACCACCTGCATCGGCTCAGAATCGGAGGCATACCAGTCGATCAGATGCTCTGCCGTGCCGTCCTCCCGGATGCCCACGAGCTCACCATGCGACTCATCACTGCGGTTGAGGAACAGCAGATAGTCATCCGTGCAGCCGGAAAGCGGCGGGTAGAGCGAACTTGAAGTGGTATCGGTATAGATCGTCCTGCCGATCGTCCCCTTCTCCGCATCGAACTCGATCACACTGCGCTCCTCCTGGTAGCTTCCGTCGGGAGCCGAGGCATTGATATCCGTATAGAGCAGAGTCCTGCCGGTTTTGTCCTGTAGGCAGCACATGCCTGACACCCAGGCATCCTCTTCGTCGGTCAGCTTGCCTACCTCGGAGACGGAGCCGTCTGTGCCGATGCGCAGGATCTGTCCGTTTTCAAGCGCACAGTAAAACTGCCCGCCTGCCTGCCATACCTGCTGGAAGCGGTCGTAATGGTACTCGCTCTGGTAATCCGCCAGACCTTCGATCTTCACCTTGTCCGCCATGACACCGTCCGGGGTGTAGGTGCAGAGATAGTATTCACTCGTCCATGTCTCGTAGTAGCGGTTCCACCAGTCCGGATCCGGCTCCGCTGCTTTCTCTCCTTCGGCGGGATCCATGCCGTTGTGGTTCTCCATGACGATGAGCGCATAGATCGTATCCTCGCCAAGCGCCACAAAATGGCTCGTCTGGTAGTAGCCGTCATAGCTTGCCATCGGCACGAGCTGTGTCTTGCTCTTCATGTTGAAATTATCATCCAGGCGGATGACTTCGCCGTCATTGCCGAACGTCATGTAACCGTCCGGCGTCTGGATCCCCGCATAGACGCTGGTGAGACCGTCCGGCGCTTCAAACTCCTCGATCATCACCTGATCGGTGAGCGGCTCATTGGCGAGATCTTCCTCGGAAAGCGGCACCGCAGCATCGGCAGCGGTCGGCTCCGTCTGTGCAGGGTCAGTCTCCTGCTTCTGGCAGCCTGCTGACAGCAAGAGACATGCCGCTGTCAGGGCTGCGAATACCTTTCGTTTCATGCTTTAATCCTCCAGTTTGATCTCCGTATAAGGATGCTCCTGCGAAGTGCCCGCAAAGAGCCGTATCGTCTTGTTCTCCTTCTCGACCGGATACCAGAGCTCGAGCGTTGCTGTCTCCCCTGCTTCCAGAATGACGGAATGCGGCAGATCGCCTGTCTTGCCGTCATACGCCATCGCGCAGGGCGAGGTCAGACCCGCTTCCCTACCGGTATCGGCCAGGAAATTATCGGTGAAGAGCTGCTCCGGCTTTCCGTAGAAGACAGCGTCATCGCTCTCGAGCGTCAGTGTCACATGCAGGAGATCGTCCTCCCGCACGGCATTCGTTACGGTCATAAACAGCGCACCGGTCTTCGTCATACCGGACAGCGCATAACGATCCCCGGTCACATGTGCCACGACCGGCGGCAAGCCCTCGGTCTGCACGCTGCAAGCGGACTCGTCAGGCTGTACGGGTGCGTGGGAATTCAGCCAGAACATCCCGGCAAACGCACCCGCAAATATCGCCACACAGGCGGCAGCAGTCACGGCGTGTGACACCCAGCCGAAGCGGGTGGTCTTGGTCAGCGCCGGTCTGCTCTCTATGATGTCTGCATCCTCGCCGGTATGCGGCGTCAGTCTCTGTTCGATCTTCCCTAAGATCCGCTCGTGCTCTTGCTCGGTCAGCACGAGGTGCTGCTCCGCCAGCTTTGCTGCATCTTCCTCGCTGAGCGTTCCGAGCAGCTGCATCATATCCTTCTTCCGCATAGGTCTACCTCCAATCCTTCAGCGTTTTCTTCAGCCGTTTGAGCGCCCGTCCGCAGCGCACCTGCGCCGCATGGGTCGTCAGTCCGACCGCTTCCGCGATCTCTGCCATGCTCCTGCCGAAGTAGAATTTCTGCACCAGAATGGTCGAATCCGGCTCGCCGAGATTCTGTATCTCCGCAAGGAGCTTTTCTTTCAGCTCCCGCTTTTCGGCATCCGATTCCAGATCTTCTCCGACCGGCTCCGGCGCATCGTCCAGCGGCGTGGTGTATTTCTCCTGCCGATTCAGACTGCGGCAGTAATTCAGCGCCTTGTTATGGGCAGCGCGCCCGATGTAGGCTTTCAGATTCTCGCCCCGGATATTGTCGGCGTGAGACAGTATCTCCGCAAAGGTATCTGCCACACAGTCCTCCACGTCCTCCTGCGTCCCGCAGTCCCGGAGCAGACGGAACACTATGGCGTAAACATAGCGGTAATACTGCTGATATAGTTCTTTTGCACCGGCATTCAGATCGCTCTTCATGAGCGCGCGCAGCTCACTGTCGGTCATGTTCCGGCTCCTTTCTTTTTGAGATCTCATACTAACAGACAAACGATCGGACAAAAAGTCACACATCATTTTATAATTATTTTACCACATCCAAACGAAAACTGCAAGCACTGCGGCTTGGCTCTGCGAAACATGGCTTGCAATACGCCGGGAACTATGCTATAATATACTTATAATACAACCGTAAAGGAGGCTGAACCTATGTCAAAGATCACAGACCTGAGCAAATCCCGCTACTGTCGAGGGATCCAGTGCCCGAAGATGCTGTGGCTCGATGCCTACAAGCCGGAGGAAGCCGCAGACGTCCTCTCCGAGACCGTCATGGCGAACGGGAACCTTGTGGGCGATCTTGCAAGGCAGTATTTCGGGGCGTATTCGCTTGTGGAATTCACTTACAACAAGGCCGAAATGGTTGCAAAGACCCGGGCGCTCATGGATGCCGGGACTGAAAACATCGCTGAAGCCGCTTTTCTGACGGACGGCCTGTACTGTGCCGTGGATATCCTGCACCGGAACGGCGACGGCTGGGATATTGTCGAGGTCAAAAGCTCCACGCACCTGACGGATATTTATATTGAGGATATGGCGTTCCAGTACTACGTTCTGACAAGCTGCGGCATTCAGGTCAGACGCGTGATCAATCTGCACATCAACAGTGCCTATGTCCGGCACGGCGAACTCGATCTGCATGGACTCTTTACCGCGGAGGACTGCACCGAGCAGGTCAAAGCGAAATCTGATAGTGTCGCAGCCAATATCGCCTCCATCCGGGAGTACGTTTCTGTTGAGGAGGAGCCGGGGCGTGATATTGACCTCTACTGTGAAAACCCTTATGAATGCGCCTATAAGGGGTATTGCGGCAGGCATCTGCCGGAGCATTCTATCTTTGACCTCGCGGGGATGCAGGCAAAGACCTGTTACAAGCACTACCACAACGGCATCATCAGCTTTGAGGACGTCCTTGCGAACGCCAAGCAGATCAAGCTCAGCGCCAAGCTCCGCCGTCAGATCGAAAGCACGCTGTACAACAAGCCGGATGAGATCGACAAGGCGAAGATCCGTGAATTCCTCGATACACTGCGCTATCCGGTCTACCATCTCGATTTTGAGACATACCAGCAGCCGGTGCCGCTGTTTGACGGCATCAGCCCTTACCAGCAGATCCCGTTCCAGTATTCCCTGCACATCGAACAGGCGGACGGCAGCCTTGTACACAAGGAATTCCTCGCCAAGGAGGGCACTGACCCACGACGCGCACTCGCGGAGCAGCTTGTCAAAGACATTCCGAAGGGCGTTTGCTCACTCGCGTTCAACATGAGCTTCGAGAAGACGGTCATCAAACGCCTTGCCGGGACATTCCCCGACCTTGCCGATGCTCTGATGGACATTCATGACAATATGCACGACCTGATGGTCCCCTTCCGGGAACAGAGCTATTACAGCACGGCGATGCAGGGATCGTATTCCATCAAATATGTTCTCCCGGCACTCTATCCGGATGACCCGGAGCTTGACTATCACAACCTCGATGGCGTCCACAATGGCGCGGAAGCATCCTCTGCATTTGCGGATATGACCGAACACACGCCGGAGGAGATCGCGGAGATCCGGCAGAATCTGCTGAAATACTGCGGTCTGGATACCTACGCGATGGTGAAGGTGCTCCGGAAACTGAAAGAAGCTGTAGAATAAACAAACAAGCACTGCTGTGGCCGCAGCAGTGCTTATCTTATAATATAGAGGATGCATGATCAGCGGACAACGGCCTGACCGGCAAATACCGCGGCGATGCCAAACAGGATGCTCAGCGCGATATACAGCGCTGCCAGCGCGGGATGCTCCGCTTTCAACAGATCGACGGATTCGAGCGCGAATGTCGAAAATGTCGTAAAGCCGCCGCAGATCCCGACTTTCAGGAAGAGCAGCAGTCGCGGATCCGTCTGCGGGTGCTTTGCGGCGACTGCGGCGAGTATGCCGATGAGCAGCGCACCGATCAGATTGACGGCAAGTGTTTTGACAGGAAAAACGAAATCCTCCCGCAGCGGGATCAGTCCGATGAGATACCGGCCGACTGCGCCGATGAACCCGCCCAGCCCGACGATCAAACAATTCAGCATGGTCTGCCTCCTTTGTGGTTGATACACCTATTATACAGCAAGTCACCGGAAAAAGCAAGCACCCGGCTGCATTGGTCACAAAAAACCGGCAGACCCCTTGAAAATCTGACATTTGTGTGGTATAATATGGAATAACAGCATATTACTCTGCGGAATATCAACAAAAGGACGTGATACCATGCGACTGATGTATTGTGTTGTCTATATCGCGCTGATCGCGGCATTGCTCGTCTGTACCATCCTGGCAAGGCGCTCTGATAAGCCGGTCAAGGATTCTGTGGGGCTTCTCGAAGCTGCCCTGATCGTTCCCATTTTCGGCAATTTACTCGTTATAGCTTCCACGGCACGTACGCTGGCCGTCGTCGGGAGCTATATCTATTTTCTTGGCATGGATCTGCTGCTGTTCGCGCTTGTGAATTTCACCAACGCCTACTGTCAGGGCATCGGCAACGGCACACAGAAGCCGACGATCATGTATGTGGCGCTTTCGGCAGATGCGGTGCAGGTGCTCCTGAATCTGGTCTTCGGGCATGTTTTTGACATGGAAGCGATAAACGTTGACGGGGAGCTCTACTACAGTCTGGTGCCCTATCTCGGCCTGACCATCCATCGGATCGTGGACTATATCGTATTCCTGTGCTCGATCCTGATCTTTGTCCTCGCCTCAGTACTGACGCCGAAGATCTACCGGGAGCGGTTTACAATCATCCTCACGGCGCTGATCATCATTGGCTGCATGCAAGGATACTACTATTTCACCGGCACACCCGTTGACCGTTCGGTCATCGCCTACGGAATCTTCGGGATGCTGATCTTCTATTTCGCCATCCTGTACCGCCCGCTGCGGCTGCTCGACAGGATGCTGTCCAACATCGTCTCTGACCTGTCGGATGCGTTCTACATCTTTGACCACAAGCGGAACTGCCTCTGGGCCAATGAGCAGGGATGCCGACTTGTCGGCGTGACGGACAAGCGTTATGAGACGATCAATGAAAAGCTGAAGGAGCTGTTCGGTGAACCGGATGAGTTAATAGAAAACAGCGCCAAACGTTCTATCGGGAGCGGCGAAAATATGCGCTTTTATCTCCTCGAAGAGAGCGAGGTAAAGGACGATTCCGGCAGACTGAACGGCTACTACCTCCGCATTCAGGATGTGACCGAGGGCGAACATGAGCTTCTGGTCAAGGAGGAACAGATCGGACAGATCAGCCAGGAAGCCTACAGGGATGCGCTGACTGGCGTCGGCAGCAAGGCCGCCTATGTGCGCAAGATCAGCGAGCTCAATGACGCCATAGAGGAAGGCTTCTCGGATTTTGCTGTTGTGATGGTCGATATGAACAACCTCAAACAGATCAACGACGAGCACGGTCACAAGGCCGGCGACATCTACATCAAGGGCTGCTGCCATCTGATCTGTGATACGTTCAAGCATTCGCCGGTGTACCGCATCGGCGGCGATGAGTTCGTGGCGGTGCTGACCGGGAATGATTTTACCGAGCGCATGAGCAAGGTCGCTGCCCTCAGAAAGGCCTATGCAAAGGCATTTGAGAATGAAGCTGCAGAGCCGTGGCAGCGCTACTCCGCCGCGGTCGGCATTGCGGATCATGCCGCGGATGACAGTACGGTGGAGCTGGTCTTCAAACGTGCCGATCAGGCGATGTACGCCGAGAAAAAGAAGTTCAAGGAGCTGCATGGCAGCTACAGATGATCTTACAGCCCGGGGAGTGTCTCCGGGCTGTTTTTCTGCATGTAGGCTTGCATTTTCAACACAGGCGAAAACTTGCTGCAATTGATATGCTATAATATCAAGGTAAATTACATGGACTTTTTGTGCATAGGGTAGAATCTTTCCGGAAATTCCGGTAAAACCCTTGTATTTTTCCGCTGGATATACGATAATAATACTTGTATATTCATATGCAAATCACAAAAATGGGGGGCATTACCATGAAAATCAGAAAAAATCACCTGCTGAAAGCAACTGCACTGTGTGCGGCGGCACTTCTCACCAGCACATCCATGCTCGGTGCAGCAAGTCCCGATGCGATCCGGACACAGCTTGCAGCAGAGGAAGCAACGGAAGCGGCCTGGACGCTCGATGCTGACGGCACACTGACCATCTCCGGCGACATCCCCGACAGAACTTGTCCGTGGAAAGATCAGGCGGAGCAGATCAAGAAAGTCATTTTCACTAAGCAAGTGTACATTTCTTTCAGAGAGAATCTTTTTGAGGGCTGTGTCAATCTGACAACTGCCGTACTTGCGGACGACTATGCCGTGCGCGGCGGCTTGTTCAAAGACTGCACCGCACTGACCGATGTCACGATCCCGGAGGGTGTCAGCAACATTAGCTACGGCGCCTTCGAGGGCTGCACGGCGCTCAAGGAGATCAAGCTGCCGGAGTCGCTGTCCTACATCAGCGATGAGGCATTCCGCGGCTGCACCAGCCTTGACAACATCGTGATCCCGGAGAACTGCTACGGCTTCGGTGCTTATGCTTTTGCTGACTGCACGAGCCTGGCGCATGTCGAAAACATCGGGAAAATGAACGTTGTCGGCCGTCACGCTTTCGAGAATACCCCGTGGCTGAAAGCAGAGCAGGAAAAGAACCCGCTCGTCATCGTGGGAAACTATCTGATCGACGCTTCTGCCTGCACCGGTGATGTAGTGCTCCCCGATGGTCTGGAGGGCATGGGCGGCGCTTTCGCTGACACGCCGATCACTTCCGTCACCATCCCGGAGAGTGTTTACAACATCAATGGGGATTCCTTCATGAACTGCACCGGTCTGACCGAGGTCACGCTCCCTTCCGAGCTGAACACCCTCGCAAGCTATGCATTTGCAGGTTGTACCGGGCTGACGCACATCGAGATCCCGGATACTGTTACCGTGTTTGGTGCAGGTATGTTCTCGGGCTGCACCAATCTGAAATCTGTCAAGCTCCCCCAGGGTAAGTACCCCTACGCGATCACGAAAATTGAAGATCACACGTTCGAGGGCTGCTCCAGTCTGGAAAGCATCGAACTCCCTGAGACGCTTAACCAGATCGGGAACAGCGCATTCGCAGGCTGCACAAAGCTGACAGAGATCACTGTTCCGTCCAAAGTGCGCTCGATCGACTCCTATGCATTCAAAGACTGCGACCTTGAGAAGCTCACCATCCTGGATCCGCTTTGTACCTTCACAGATTCCACATTCACCGGCACGATCCAGAAGATCGTGGGCTACAAGGGTTCCACGGCAGAGATCGCTGCGGAGAAGAGCGGCGTAGAATTTGAGGATCTCGGCATGTTTGTGGGCGGTACGATCGAGGATTATGGCAAGCTCACCTCCAAGAATTACATGAAGATCCTCAAGCCCGGCGATACCTTTGAATTCGGCGAGGGTTCCGGTAAATACGCAGCCAACTTCTTCGTGACCGGCACCGATGCCAAGATCGCTGAGGTTGCGTTCGAGGTCGAGGATCTCGACAATCTCTCGTTCACACAGGATGCACTCGACTACACCATCGAGGAAACCTCGCTGTACGAAGCAACTTCCTACCAATACTATTTCCATGAGAACAGCAAGCCGGTCGGTCTTGTCAGGATCACAGGCAAGTTCACCGTCAAGGATACGCTCAAGTCCGACGAGGAGGAGCTGCGGTTAGTCTGCACCAAGCTCGTGGATGAGAACGGCACTGACCTGCTTTCGGACATGCCTGACCACAAGGCAACGCTGACCTATCAGGTCCGCATGTATTCACCTTCTGCTCCGAAGCCGACTGAGGCGCCCACCGATCCGACTGAGGCAACGACTGCGCCGACCGAAGCTCCGACCGAGGCGACAGACGCCACTGAGCCCATGACCGAGCCGACGGATCCTACGGAAGCCACCGATCCGATCGAACTGCCGGATCCGATGCATGTACTGCTGGGCGATGTGAACGAGGACGGCATCGTGAACGCTTCCGATGCGGCCTTGATCCTGATTGCAGCGGCCTCCATTGGTGCCGGCGAGGATCACGGACTGTCGGAATCCCAGATGGCAGCAGCAAATGTGAACGGCGATAGCGCCATCAATGCCTCCGATGCAGCAGTTGTGCTGATCTATGCAGCGGCTGTCGG
>JAGADP010000072.1 GCA_017828885.1 Oscillospiraceae bacterium
GCTCATGGTCGGAACGTGTGCCGGTCACATGGATCTCCGCAAGGACGGAGCGCTGTGTTTTGGCGTTGAACCAGAAGTTGCCGAGGGAGTAGATGATCGGCTTGTCCTTGTAGAATTCGATGCCCTGCAAGCAGTGGGTGTGGTCGCCGACGACCGCATCCGCACCGGCATCCACGAGCCCCTTGCCGACGGTCTGCTGGTATTCTTCGAGGTAGTCCACGCCCTCAATGCCCCAGTGGATGTAGACGATGACCACATCCGCCTGCTCCCGGGCTTCCCGGACTCTCTGGTAGAGCAGCTCCGGGTCAACGGTACGGAACACGCCGGGTTCCGTCTCCGTGGCGCCCTTGGTCAGCTCGACCCATTCCACACGGGTACCGCTGAGGAAGGCGACCCGCAGTCCGTCGAGGTCGAAGAACTTCGTTTCTGATGCTTCGGCCAGGTTCTTGCCGGCGCCAACCCGCGCGATGCCGGCATTGTCGAGCGTTTCGAGGGTGTCGAGCACGCCGTCCGGGCCGTAGTCATAGGTGTGGTTATTGGCGATGGAGACAATGTCCACCCCGAGGTCGAGCATGAGCTGCACATTGGCAGGATCTGCCCGGTAGGTATAGTCCTTCCCGACCGTGGCCGTGCCGCGTGTCGTGTAGGGGAATTCGTTGTCCGCAAAGCAGATGTCCGCCTTCTGCATGTGCTCCATAATGGTCTCATCGAAGCAGGAGGAGGTATCCCGCCCGTGCGCCACCCAGCGGTTGGTGGTACGTGCGCCATCTGCGACGCTGATGTCACCGGTGAAGCAGAACATGTAGTCGAATGGGATCTCCGGCTCGGTGGTGGGCTCGGTCGGTGCTTCCGTTGCTTCGGTGGTGGGCTGGATGCGCTCGGTTGCGACAGGCGTTTCCACTTCGATATGCTTCTGTGCCGAGCCGCAGGCCGTCAATGCCAGACAGCAAAGCGCCGCGGTCAGCTTCCATAGACAGGACTTCATGGCTGTTTCCTCTTTCCATAGGGAACCTATAGATTTTCATGTATTTTGGCTTCAGGCTATTGCAATTCTGATGCAATTGTGTTACAATAAATATGTGTGATACGGCAAGCGCCTGTATCACAGCGCCTATGTTATGTATTATACCATATCCAGAGGAAAAAAGCAAATGTTTTTCGGGGAGACGCCCGTTCTCTGCATGTTTTATCCTATCTCTGTACAGGAGGATACTGTTATGACACAGCCAAAGCAACCAACGCTCACCCAGATCCGACGGCACCGCAATCTGATCGCCATCATCATGTGTTTTTTCGGTGTCGGTGTTAATCTGCTGTGCGGCAAGCTGACTGAATATCTGGAGCTCCCGCTGTATCTGGACACTGTCGGCACGATCGCCGCTGCGATCATGGGCGGCTATCTCCCGGGCGTGATCGTCGGCTTCCTGACGAATATCATCAAGGGCGTCACGGATCCTGCCTCGGTCTACTATGGCATCCTGAACGTCATGATCGCCGCAGCGGCGGCCTTCTTCAAGGACAAGGGCATCTTCCAGAAGTGGTATCTGCTGCCGATCCCGATCCTCACCTTTGCGCTCATCGGGGGCGGCATCGGGACATGCATTCCCTGGCTGCTGGACGATCTGCCGTTTGACAGCGAATCCCTCAGCGGCATTCTGTATTCCAGCGGCATATCCAATATACGCGTGGCGCAGTTCCTTGCAGCGCTCCTGACGGATGTGGTGGACAAGACGCTCACTATGATGCTCGTGCTGGTCATCATCAAGCTGCTCCCGGCGAAGGTGCGAAAGTTCTGCGGCTTCAACGGCTGGATGCAGAAGCCCCTTTCCTCGGAGGAATCGGCTGCTGCCAAGAACATCAGCTTCCGCGTCATGTCGCTGCGTACCAAGATCTTGCTCGTTATGAGCATCTCGCTGATCGCCGTTTCGGTCTCTGCCACGGTCATCAGCATGAACCTGTACCGTTCGGCGCTCATCAAGAGTCACACAGAACGTGCGGAAAGTGCCGCTCTGATCGCTGCCAGTCTGATCGACCCGGAGGAAGTGGAGTCCTATCTACAGGAGGGCGAGCGCGCACCGGGCTATCTCGAAACGGAGGAAAAGCTCACCGCTGTGTGGGATAACACCGATGACATCGCCTATCTCTATGTCTATCAGATCCGCGAGGACGGCTGCCATGTCGTTTTTGATGTGGATACGGAGGAGTCGGAGGGCTCGGAGCCGGGTGAGGTCATCGAGTTCGATGAGGGCTTTTCGGCGGACATCCCGGCGCTGCTTGCCGGCGAGGAGATCGACCCGATCATCACGGATGACAAATACGGCTGGCTGCTGACCGTCTATGAGCCGGTCTATGACCATACCGGCGAATGCGTCTGCTATACCGCCGCCGATGTTTCGATGGATCGCATCGGACAGATCGAGCGGAACTTCCTTGTGGAGATGCTCTGCCTGTTCCTTGGCATCTTCTTTGTGATCTTCGTGCTGATCCACTGGCTGATCGAATACCATATCATCCTGCCAGTCAACTCCATCGCCATGAGCACGGGCACCTTTGCATATGACAGCGAGACTGCCCGTGAGAGCAGCATCGAGCGCATTCACGACCTGAACATCCACACCGGCGACGAGGTGGAGAACCTCTACCACGCCATCACCAAGACCTCGGACGACAGCATGCGCTATGTTGCCGACGTGCAGAAGAAGACCGAGGAGATCGCCCAGATGCAGAATGCACTGATCCTTGTGCTGGCGGACATCGTGGAGAGCCGTGACAGGAACACAGGTGCTCACGTCCGCAAGACAGCGGCTTACACCGACATCATCCTGCGCCGGATGAAGGCGAAGGGGCTCTATCCGGATATCCTGACAGACGACTATATCTCGGATGTGGTCAATTCTGCGCCGCTGCATGACGTCGGCAAGATCCAGGTGCCCGACGCCATCCTCAACAAGCCCGCACGTCTGAACGATGAGGAGTTCGAGATCATGAAGAGCCATACCACGGCAGGACGGGACATCCTGTCCGAGGCCATCTCGCTCGTACCGAATTCCGGCTACCTGAACGAGGCACGCAACCTGGCGGCCTACCACCACGAAAAATGGGACGGCAGCGGCTATCCCACCGGCATCGCAGGGGAGGAGATCCCGATTTCGGCGCGTGTCATGGCGGTGGCGGATGTTTTTGACGCACTCGTCTCCAAGCGGAGCTACAAGAAGCCCTTCACCTTTGAAGAGGCCAAGCAGATCATCGTGGAAGGCTCCGGGAAGCACTTTGACCCGGATGTTGTGGACGCCTTTGTCAGCGCGGAGCGCGAGATCCGTCGCGTCGAGGCGAAATTCAGCCGGATGACGGACGATTCGGGCTGCTTCCATGCACAGCCGGTCGAACCGAAAAAGGCCTGACAGAATACAAAGCGCCGCAATGCGCTGAATAAGGAGGAATTTGCAATGCTACAGCTCGTCAGAGGCTTCCGCGGGAAGCTCGAGGATCACCTGAACGTCAACCAGCCCATCCAGGTACGGATGGAGACACAGGGCAATGCGGTGTATGACACCTGCTGCTTCGGTGTCGATGTACAGGATAAGCTCTCGGATGACCGCTACATGGTCTTCTACAACCAGACCAGATCCCCCGGCGGAGAGATCACCTACCGGATGGATCGCAATGCGGCAGAATACACGGTCTCGCTCGGCATGCTCCCCCATACGATCAACAAGCTCGTCTTTACCGTCAGCATCGACGGCAGCGGCACGATGGGGCAGATCCGTTCGCATGTCATCTCGATCATGCAGAACGGCCAGACCGCGCTCGAGCTGCGGATGACAGGTGCAGATTTCCACAGCGAGAAGGCGATCATCGGCATTGAGATCTACAAGAAAAGCGTATGGCGTGTCAACGTGGTGGCCAGCGGTTTCAACGGCGGTCTTGGCGACCTGCTCCAGAGCTATGGCGGAGAGATCGCGGATGATCCCGCACCGGCTCCTGCCCCTGCACCGTATCCTACCCCCACACCTGCTCCCGCGCCTGCGCCTGTTCGTCAGCCTGCACCGCAGCCGGCACCCACTCCTGCGCCCTCCGGCATGAACCGGCCGGACTACAGCAACCGGAATTTCAAGTCGGAGCTGAACCGTCCTCCGTATTCCGCACCGTCCCCGTCCCCGGCTCCTATGCGTTCGCCGAGCCCTGCGCCTGCTCCGATGCCGTCTCCCGCGCCTGCCCCTGCTTCGATGCCGGCCAAGGTCGAGCTGCGTAAGGGTCAGAAGGTCAGCCTCGAAAAGAAGGGCAGCGGCGGCGGTGAGATCGTCGTGAACCTGAACTGGAGCCAGCCGCAGCGCAGAGGGCTGTTCGGCTATGGCGGCGATTCCATCGACCTTGACCTCGAGTGCCTGTATGAGCTCGAGAACGGCGGTATGGGTGCCGTCCAGGCGATCGGCAACCATTTCGGCGCGTATGCGAGAGAGCCGTACATTATGCTTGACGGTGACGACCGCAGCGGTGCCAACAGTGCCGGCGAGAATCTCCGCATCAACAGCGAGATGATCCCGCGGATCCGCCGTATCCTGATCTATACCTCGATCTATGAGGGCGTTGCCAACTGGGCAGAGGCAAAGGGCGTCGTAACGATCAAGTGCCCGGGCAACCCGGACATCATCGTCCGCATGGACGAGTACCACCCGAGCCGCAAGATCTGCGCCATTGCGCTGCTCGAAAACAACGGCCGCGGCGGCTTCTCCGTGGAGAAGCGCGTGGAGTACTTCGAGAACAAGCCGAATATGGACAGTGCCTTCCACTGGGGTCTCCAGTGGGGCTACGGAAAGAAGTAAGGCATGAAGCGGGTCATTGTCAAGTCGGTTTTCGGCGCTTTTGAGTATGCTATGCAGCACTATTACCCGTTCGGGATGGAAGAACAGGTAGAACGGGGCGACACCTATGCGGTCATCTCGATCCAGGATTCCCACACCCAGGGCTTCGGCGTGCAGTTCACGGAGAACCAGTTCTGCAAAGGCGTGCTGACGCTGCTGTTCGATGATATTATGACCGAGGTGGAGGGCGCCGTTCTGTTTTCGGATGAGATGGCCGACCAGATCCTTGCGTTTATCGAACAGCACAGGCGCAGGGTGGATACGCTGCTCGTCCACTGCTATGCGGGACAGTCCCGCTCCAGAGCGGTCGGCGCATTCGCTGTGGAATTCCTCGGCGGCGACAACAGCAAGTATTTTGAGGAAGGCACTCTCAACCAGTATGTCTATGATGTGCTGGAGGCTGCCGATGTGCGGAGACAGTTCGGGATGTTTGCGGGGGAATGATACCGCGATGCATCCCGGTGTACTATTAAAAAGTAAAACAGCGGCTCGGCTTCGGGTCGCTGTTTTTCTATGCAGCGAACCGAACGTGCGCTCATGTTAAAAAAAGATAAAGCGGGTTAAGGGGGCGCAGCCCCCTAAAAAAACTTCCTCCCCCACGAAGTGGGGGAGGTGCCGCCGAACGGCGGCGGAGGGGGCAAGCTTAACTTGTCTGCCGGAGAAAAGGAGAATAGTATCGCCCCGTCATTCCGCAGTTTCCGCCTCGTGATAGTAGTAACCATTTTGTAATATATAAGTTACGTAAACGATTAATTAGTTACAAAGTATTGACAAACGGGGCAAGATGTGGTATAATACTGTTTGTGAGGCACTCCAGAGGGGGTGCAAGCACTGAATCCGTGACTGAACGGCCAGCTCCCGGCGGCAGATCCTGCCCGTGACCGAGCCGGAGAGACAGCGGTATTTCCCGGAAGTATCGCCCAAAACCATCGAGAGGATCCGAACAGGAACAAGCCCGGATCCCCACGCTATCAGAAAACAGGAGGATTTGATCAACATGAACCCGATCACCAAGAAGCTCGTTCCCGTTCTGGCAGCTGCGCTGTGCGTATGCGGCACACCTATGCTGCTCAGCCCGCAGGAGCTTTCGGCATCTGATCTCGAGATCAGCACTGCTGCTGCCATGAAGGCCGCTGACCGTCTTACGGTAAGATCCGACGGTTCGGTCTGCTACGAGCAGGGGGATAAGCTTGTTACAGGTAAATTCAGCCTTGAGCCGAACTATATTCTCGGCGATATGAACCACGACGGCAAGGTCGATGCACAGGACGCAGCCGTGCTGCTGATCCTTTCCGCTGCCAAGGGCGCATCTGCGGACGGCAGCATCTCTGAAATGGACGAGCTCTACGGCGATGTAGATGAGAACGGCGATGTCAATGCATCCGATTCCGCCAATATCCTGCGCTACAGCGCCGCGGTAGGTGCCGGCGAGGATGTACATCCCTTCGGTTTTGCGTATTATTATGCAGATACAAACGGCAATCTTCTCAAGGGTCGGATCGACGATCCCTCCGGCGAGAGCTACTATGCCGGCGACGATTACCAGCTCATCACAGGCTGGTTTGATGCCGACGATCAGACGTACTGCTTCGACAACGAGGGTGTGATGTACAAGAGCACCTGGCTCGAGGTCAAGAACGACCAGAAGCTCTGGATGACTGCAACCGGCGAGATGGCTGCCGGTGTCTGGGCAGATACCGACAACGGCCGCTGCTGGTTCAATACGGACGGCACTCCCGCTGACGGGCTGCGTATCCTGGACGAGAAGCCCTATTATTTCGAGAACAACGCGCTCCAGACCGGCTGGATCACCATCGGTGAGCGCCACTGCTACGCTGCGAAGGACGGCGTCCTCTGCGAGGGTCTACAGACCATCGACGGCGCCACCTACTACTTCGGCAACGGATTCGGCCGTCAGAGCGGCTGGGTGAATCTGGCAGACGGCCCGCGGTATTTTGACGAGAACGGCAAGATGTGCACCGGCTGGGCACTGGCAGACGGCATCCGCTACTGCTTCGATGACAACGGCCTGCGCATGAGCGGCTTTGTGGATTCCGAGAACGGCACCTGCTACCTTGATGCAGACGGTATCTGCTGCACCGGCTGGCAGACGATCAACGACAAGACCTACTTCTTCACCAGTGACAACGCAGTCATGGCGACCGGCTGGCTCGATGTGGACGGCAAGCGCTACTACTTCGGTGAAGACGGCATCCAGCAGAAGGGCTGGGTCGAGGTCGATGGCAATTCCTACTATCTCGACGAGACCGGCGCGATGGTCAAGGGCATCGTTGAGGTTGACGGCACGAAGTACGACTTCGGCACGGACGGCGTTTCCAAGGGCGAGTATGTTCCTCCGGTATCCAACACCGGCACGGGCAAGGATGATCTGCTGAACACCGCATCCCTGAGCCCGAGACGCACGATCACCGTTTACGACCAGCAGAAGGGCACCGGTAAGTCCAAGGTGGACTTCACCTTTACGCTGAGCGACCGTGATATTGAGATCATCGAGCAGTTTGCTGCCGAGAACTTCCCGGAGAACGCTTCTCTGGCGGAGAAGCTCTATATCACGCATCAGTGGATCCACTATAACAACGACTACGCCTATGCAGGCTGGAAGTGGAACGAGATCGTGGGCTGCTCCTACGTAGATGCGATCTTCAACCACCGCAAGGGTCAGTGCGTACAGTACAACGGCGCTATGGCTTCGGTACTGGCGTACTACGGCTTCGATGTCTACATGGTCAAGGGCTACACCGACTCCGGTAACCAGCATTTCTGGACACAGGTCGAGATCGACGGCCACACCTACATGGTAGAGTGCGGCAACTCCGGTAAAAACGGCGACTGGTGGCAGGAATTTTTCAATCTCATGTATTGATCCACCCGCGGGTCCTGCACTGACCGCACGGATCCTGCAACCAAAACAATAAAAGCTGCCAGGTTTTCACCACCTGGCAGCTTTTTGTGCGTGCTCGCACAGAGCAGACGCGTTGATAGGCATCCGGTTAGGGAAGATCTTGGCTCGCGTTATGAGTGCAAATTACCGCTTGCTCCCAATGCTTCGCAAAGGGAGCAATGCTATTGAGGAGATAAATCGGAATTTGCGGGGAGCCCCCGCTGGCAGGATTCTCCCAATGCGCCTTACGGCGCAAAGGTCGAATAGGTGTCTTGCTAAATCAGAATTTGAAGGTGTACAATGTGCTTGATCCATGTGAAGTTGGGAATCGTCATCCGAATGGATAATCGTGTCGAAATACGATCCAATAAATGTTTTCATATAAATTACTATAATCCCTGTGATACCCGTACAGTTTTTCCTTAACGGCATCGATTCCGATTCGTGCCAGTTCTGCTTGCTCAAAGCAAAGACATTTGAAATACCTTTCAAATGCTTCAATTCCTTGAAGTTGACTTATGTCAGACAGAATAGGATAGTCAAAAAGCATAATAGATTCGTGTGGCTTGAATTTCGGGTCATACCGTAAAAAGAACGCTTGCAACTGCACTTGAAATGTATAGCGCAGACATTTCACCCCATAATCTTCAAAGCACGCGGACAGCTTGTTGTATGCTTCAAGCAGCGTTTTAGCACGATCAACAACAAGGTCATAGCCAAGACGGTATGCTTGTTCCGCCGAAATATCATTCGGGACAGGCTTATTATCCGTTTTCAGATAATTGATACAGTAAACAACGGCATTCATCAGATCGTTTACAGTATCAAATGTGACAGAAGAGCTGTCGTTTTGCGTGTACTGCTCTGAGAGCCTGCATACTATGGGAAAAAGCTCCTCCAATGAATATCTGCAATCCATCTATTACTCCTCCAAGAGTTCCTGAAATGCTTCA
>JAGADP010000001.1 GCA_017828885.1 Oscillospiraceae bacterium
AGAATAGCCGGAGCAGAAGTCGGCGGGTGTGCCGTCTGCGCTGTAGAGGGCGCCTTCTGTGCTTCTGCCGTCATCCGAGGGCTTTTCTACATAGGGATTGTACAGGTTGGTTCTGGTCTCCACACCGTCATCGGAAGAGGTGTAATTCTTCGTCTTGAGCTCGACCTCGTTGCCGTCTACCTTGACGCTGTCTACTGTCAGGACGATGCCGGGATACATGGTCTCGCCCTCCGGGATCATGACAGCCAGGAAATTCAGGCCGCCGGGCGTATACTCGCCGCTCGGGTCGCCGGTCGCATCATAGCGGAAGCCCTTGGTGTCCGCATTGACGGAAACGGTATAGGTACCGTTGCCGGTGATATCGGCGATGCCTGCGTCATAGGAGAGCATATAGCCGTCCTTCGTGGAGCTGCCCCAGTACTGGATCCACCACTGACCGTCCACGATGGCAAGATAGGCCTGTCCGGGCTTGGCATCCCTTGCCTCCTCAAAGGCAACGGTCTCGGCCTGGGTGACCTCCTCAGCCTCGGTGGGTGCCTCGGTCGGTGCTTCGGTGACAGGCTCTGTCTCAGCAGCGGAGTTGTTATCCTTCTTGCCGCACGCCGTCAGCACACCGCACAGCATCACACCAGTCAGCAGGCAGGCAAGCATTCGTTTCATCTTCATCCTTGATCATCCTCATTTCTTTCTGTATTCGTATACAAGCATGTATACAATATTTATCATACACGATTTTTGTCAAACGTGCAAGATATGAAATGACTAAATTTTTTATTTATGTCCTGTTTATTATGCACAACCAGGCAAAAACTATGCCTCTTCAAGCTCACAGAGCTCCATGAAGCACTCCTCCGAGCGGTTTTTGGCGTCCTCGAGCTCCTGGCAGACGGCTTGCATCTTCTGGTAATCCGTGCAGACCTCCGGGAGCGTGAGCTGCTCCTCGAGCTCGGCGATCGTGACCTCAAGCGTTTCGATCTCCTGTTCGAGCTCCCGCATGCGGTTGCGTCTGGCCGCATCGGCGCTGCGCTGCGCCTTGGAGCGGTGGGCGGGAGCGGCTTTCTCCTGGCGCTGCTTTGCCGCCTGTGCCATCTGCGCAGCCTGTGCCGCGGCAAGGGCAGCTGCCTTTTCCTCCGCCTTGACAGCGAGGTATTTCTCGAAGCCGTAGGGATGCAGTCTTGCGCCGTCCGGGGTCAATTCGAGGAGCTGAGAGGCAAGCTTGTTGAGCAGATAGCGGTCATGCGACACGAACAGCAGCGTACCGGTGTACTCGCCAAGGGCTTCCTCGAGCACCTCCTTCATCGGGAGGTCGAGGTGGTTTGTCGGCTCGTCAAGGAGCATGACATTGGCATGCTCGAGCATGAGCAGCGCAAAGCAGACCCTTGCACGTTCGCCGCCGCTGAGGGCGGAGATGGGCTTGAAAACGTCCTCGCCGGTGATGCGCACCTGTCCGAGGATGCTGCGGATCTCGCCGTCGAGCATCGCGGGGAAACGGTCGTGCAGCTCGTCGATGACGGTGTTGTTGGGGTCAAGGTTCGTGCTCTCCTGGTCGAAGTAGCCAAGCTTGACATTCTTGTTGAAGCGGATGAGCCCCTCGTGCGGGAGAATGCCGAGGATCTCCTTCAGGAGCGTGGATTTGCCGATGCCGTTCACGCCGATGATGCCGAGCTTCTCGCCGCGGCGCACCGCAAATTCCACATCCCGCAGCAAGGTCTTGCGCTTGTCCCCGGAGCCGACGGAAATATCCGCATCCCGCACCTCCAGCACATCGAGCGGCGGCTCGATCTCGTAGGTGAAGGCGAGCCCCGCGCGCTTGGGCGGCTTGACGGGCTTCTCGATGCGGTCCATGCGGTCAAGCTGCTTCTGGCGGGATTTCGCGCTTTTCGAGGTCGAGGCACGCGCCATATTGCGGGCGACATAGTCCTCTAACTTCGCGATCTCCTTCTGCTGCATGGCATATTCCTTCTCCTGCCGCTCCACGGCGGCTTCCTTCTGCACGAGGAAGGCGGAGTAATTGCCCCTGTAGCGGGTCAGGCGTCCGCGCTCGATCTCGCAGATGGACGTACAGAGCTTGTCGAGGAAATAGCGGTCATGCGACACGATGAGCAGCGCGCTCCGGCAGCCTTTGAGGTAGTCCTCGAGCCACTGGATGGTGTCGAAATCGAGGTGGTTGGTCGGCTCATCGAGAATGAGCAGGTTCGGCGCTTCGAGCAGCAGCCGGCAGAGCGCAAGGCGGGTCTTTTCGCCGCCGGAGAAGCAGGAGACCGTCCGGTGCAGCTCCTGCTCCGTGAAGCCCATGCCAAAGAGCACCGTCCGGATGCGGACGTCGATGTCATAGCCGCCGTTGTTGTGGAACCAGCCGGAGAGCCGGTCGTATTCCTCGGAGACGGAGGTGTCACCGTCTGCAAGGGCATGCTCGAGCTCGTGCATGCGATCCTGCGCCTGCAGCAGCTCTGAAAAGACAGCGCGCATCTCATCCCAGACCGTGCTGGCCGAATCGAGCGCCGCCGACTGTGCCAAGTAGCCGACAGAGGTCTTGGCAGCCCGGACGACCTGCCCGTCGCCCTCGCTCATGTGGTCGGGGAGGACGTCGCCAAGCAGGATCTTG
>JAGADP010000073.1 GCA_017828885.1 Oscillospiraceae bacterium
CCGGAACGGCGGTCTTTTGGTATTTACTTGGTGATAGCCTCTGTCCAGTAGGTCTGGTTGTAGATGTCCGTGATGCGGTACATGATCTTGACAGCACCCTTTCCGACATCGGTATTGCTGATCTGCATGTTGTCCGTCACAGTGATCTGGTTGCCGAGGTAGTAGCTGTCCTGATACTGCTGGTCATAGGTGTAGTAGTCGCAGATGAAATCGAGCGTATCGCCGACCTGGAGCTCGGTCATGCTCTTGGCGACGGTATCGGTCTCACCGACGATGTAATCCGTCGTAGCACCGGCGATATAGCCGTTCGGGTTCGCTGCGTCGAATACAATGATGAGGTTGACGCGCTCACCGTTGAGCATCGCGGGCACATAGCCGCTGATGGTGTAGTTGTCTCCGTCCTCGGTCGTGTCGGTGTGATAATAAGCAACGACCTGACCGTTGATGGAGAGCCAGTTGCGGTCGGTGTCTGCCACGAGATTGCCTGCATCGTCAAAGCTGAACAGATTGTCCAGACCGAGATCCACATAGCCTGTGCCGTCATCGTAGAACATGCACAGATCGAGCGTGTGGACAAGCTCCCACTGAGACTCCGGGAGGGACATGGTGTACTTGCCGCCGTTCTCCTGCCATACGAGGTTGGAGGTGTCGAAGTAGTTCATGGAAATGTAGTCCGCCGTCTGTGCATCGGACATGGCTCTGTCGGTCATGAACTCCGTATTGGAGGAATCCAGCCCGTCGATGCCTCTGCCGGAGGAGAGGAAGCCGCTCAGCAGCGAGCCGATCATATCAGAGCTGCCGCCAGAGGAGCCGGTCAGACTGCCTGCGATGTCAAAGAGCGAGCCCATCGGGGAAGCCGTGGAGGAACCGCCGGCTGCCACCTGACCGCTGGTCTCAAGGCTTGCAAACTCACGAATGCAGGCTGCATACTCCGCATCCATGCCGATCTGGTCGTAGGTCTTGCACGCCTTGTCCACATAGGAGGCGCGCTTGTACGGGAAGAAGATCGAGATGCCGTAGGCATGGGTCATATTGGACGAGGAGCGGTTGTACTTGACGGCGTTCCGGATGGAATCGGCAAGCTCACGGCCTTCGTCATTGTTCATATTCTGCGCCAGATCGACAAGATCCACCTGGTCGATCTTGGAGCTCTGGGCAAATTCTCTTGTGGCATTGCGGGCATTGGAAACGGACTTGTAGTCACTGTTCTGGATGCGGGTGCTGATGGACTTGGCAAAGGCCGTCAGGTCAGCCGGAACAGTGTTGGAGAATTCCGCAAGGTCGACCACGGACAGCGTGGTCTTCTGGCCGTTGCAGCGTCTGCCGCACTCGGAAACGAAGTCGTCAACGATGTTCTTGCCGATGTCAAGCGTGGACATCGAGGGGTTCTGGCCGAGCTTGTTCAGCCAGTTGGTGTAGTACCAGCCGATGCCGGGCTCCGTCTCCTCGGAGGCGATCATGTAGTCGCCGAACTCGTTGAGCATGAGGGCGGTCTCTGCCGTCGCCATCAGGCAGGCATCAAAGCCGATGAAGTCGAACTTCACGCCGCCGTTGCGGAGCGCCGTGCGGATACCGGCAAGGTTCATCGAGCCCTTGTTCTTGAACTTCTCGTCATAGCCGTAGCCGCTCACGGAGCCGCCGCCGTGATCCCACATGATGAGCTCATAGCGGTTGGCCGGGAAGTTGGTGCTGCAATACTGGATGAAGCCGGAGAGCGTGGCCGGCTCGGTCATGGACTTCTCGCCGTCATCCTTGACCAGGCACTTCAGACCGCCGTCCTTGACCTGATAGATCTGGTTGGTCGAGTTGCTGATGCCGGAGGTCTTCCACTTGGAACAGCCGCCGGTGTAGGCGATGATGTTCACATTGCTGCCCAGATTGGCAGAGGCCATCTCGGAGAGGTCAGAGGAAGCCATGCCGTGCTTGGATTCGAGGTCGGTGCCGCACATGTAGACCATGATGGTCACATTGTCCTGGCCGTTGCCGGCGATGGTCGTGTACTTGTCACGGGTGCCGGATGCGACGCTCTGATCAACGCTGCCGGTGTCGGCGTCATTGGTCGTAGTGCCGCCGTTGCTGCCGGTGAAATCATAGGCGCTGAAGCCCGCAGGCGTCTGGCCGCCGCTTTCGGTGTAGTCGCTGTAGTAGGAGCCGGTATCACCGCCGAGGAGCGTGCCGAGCATATTGCTGCTGCCGGATCCGCCGCCGCCGAAAACGGCGATCAGAACGACGATCAGCGCGACGAGTCCGCCACCGCCGCCGATGGCTGCGCCCTTGTTGATGCCGCCGCCACCGCCCGAAGGATGGCCGGGGCCTCCCTGTCCGACAGGACCGGAGCCGAGGCCGCTGCCTCTTCTGCCGACGCCGCTGCCGCCGGATGTAACGTTCTTGTCTCGGGAACGAGGTCTGTTAGGTTCCATAATGTCCTCCATTCTAAGATATGGGATTTTTCTTCCTTTTTTATTTTACTCAATTTCTTGCTGCTTGTCAAGAGATTGGGCACATTTTCCACCGCAGAAACCTGCGCCGGCAGACACAGCAAAACGCCCCGCAAATCAAGCGGGGCGTTTCGTTCAGTTCTGGCTGTTCAGGTAGGGGATGCGCTTGAGGAGGAGCTCATACAGTGTGACGGATGCCGCCGCACCGAAGATGCCCTGCACGAGGTTGCCGGAAAGCGATGCGATCGCACTGGCAAACGAGCCGTACAGGAAGCCCTCAAACACCGCATAGCCAATGACCATGATGAGCTCTGCCACGATCGCTGCTGCGATACGGGACGGGAAGGAGTGCCACTTCTTCGTGAGCGTCTGCCATACCGCAAAAGCCGCCGCAGCCATCAGCGCCTTGATGATGAGCGTGGCCGGGACATAGACCGTATAGCCTGCGATCAGATCCGCCAGCGCCGAGCCGATGCCTGCTGCCGCAGCGCCGTAGATCGGCCCGAGGATCCAGCCGGCAATGTTGACCACGGTATCACCGAGGTTGATATAGCCCTTCGTCACGGTCGGTATCTGGATCAGGAGCGTGGCAACGGTCGTCAGTGCTGCGAGCACGCCTGTCAAAGTCAGAAGCCTGAGCTGTTTGGATGAATTCTGTTTCATAACATCAGATCCTTTCTTTGGAGTACGTATCCATTGTAGCACAAAAGGCACGGCTTGTCAAATCATTTTTTTCTATCAGCGGTAATAATATGCGGCTATTAGGTCTTGACAAATGGCGGATTCTATGCTATAATAGCTCTATATTCCAAACGCAGTGAAGGAAAGAAGTACCTGCTTTTGCAGCTTGCAGAGAAATGCCGGTCGGTGCAAGGCATGAAGCGGCGGGCGGGGAAATACATTCCGGAGCGGATGGCCTGAACCGGGGCAGAGCCTTGCAGTAGGGTCATACGGGGCAGCGCACGTTACAGCGCTTCAAGGTTCGCCGCTTGCGGCTGACAAATTGAGGTGGTACCACGGTGAAAGTCGTCCTCTGCATGTTTGCAGGGGCTTTTTTGTTATCCCGGTGCCGTAAAGGATGTGATGTCACATGGTATGGATGGCACATGCCATCGCCTATATGGAGAGGGCTGCGTAGATGCTGGACAGATCTGAAAAGCGGCGGCTGCTCCGCATGATCCTGTCCGTTTTGTCCGGGCTGTGTTCGATGGTGCCGGCGGTGTTCTTTCTGCTGGGTGGTGTGATCATCGTCCTTGCGGAACTGGGTGGGATCTCGATAGACGATCCGCTGGGAGAGGCGGCATTGCTGCTCGGGAGCACGCTTGCCGCTGCAAGTGCCGTCTGCGGCATCATTGCGGCGGTGAAGGAGAAGAAGGACAACTTCCCGACAGAACACGATCGAACGCATAACCGCTGGTGCGCCCGTATCTTTCTTCTGCTGGCGCCTGTGATCCTCTGGGGCTGCGTATATGTCGTAAGCGGGTTCAGCTTCAAGGCGCTGGTGATCCACAACGAGTATGCCCCCTATCTGTTCGCTGGCGTATTGCTGGTGGTCATCGCCTGTGTACTGCCGGACAAACCTAACGATAATCATTCAGAACCATCTGAAAACAATATACAGGAGTAAGAACAATGACTGTATTTGAAGAACTGCAAAGAAGAGGCCTGCTCGCCCAGCTCACGGACGAGGAGGAGATCAAGGAACTCATCAACAACGGCAAGGCGACCTTCTACATCGGCTTCGACCCGACTGCCGATTCCCTGCACGTTGGCCACTTCATGGCACTCTGCCTGATGAAGCGCCTCCAGATGGCCGGCAACAAGCCGATCGCCCTCGTTGGCGGCGGTACCGGCATGATCGGCGACCCGTCCGGCAAGTCTGACATGCGCAAGATGCTCACCCCCGAGACCATCCAGCACAACTGCGAGTGCTTCAAGAAGCAGATGAGCCGCTTCATCGACTTCTCCGACGGCAAGGCGCTTATGGTCAACAACGGCGACTGGCTGCTGAACCTGAACTACATCGACGTGCTGCGTGAGGTCGGCGCCTGCTTCTCCGTCAACAAGATGCTCACCTTCGAGTGCTACAAGCAGCGCATGGAGCGCGGCCTGACCTTCCTCGAATTCAACTACATGATCATGCAGAGCTACGACTTCTACAAGCTGTTCCAGGATTACGGCTGCAACATGCAGTTCGGCGGCGATGACCAGTGGGCAAACATGCTCGGCGGCACGGAGCTCATCCGCAAGAAGCTCGGCAAGG
>JAGADP010000074.1 GCA_017828885.1 Oscillospiraceae bacterium
CACCCGAAGCGAGAAACCGGGGTTTCTCGACAAGCTGCAGGCAGCATTTCAAACGCGAAATGCTGCCTATTTTCTGCCTTTTCGTTTGACATCGGCAAGGGGAGAGTGATCCATCGCCTCCTGTACCGAGGAATCGGCAAGGTGGGTGTAGATCTCCGTGGTGGAAATGCTCTCGTGGCCGAGGATATTTTTCAGCGTCAGCACATCCACATGGCCATGCTGGTACATCAGCGTGGCGGCGGTATGGCGGAGCTTGTGCGTGGAGAGCCCGCGTCCGTCCAGACCGGCAGCTTTCAAGGCGTTTTCCACGACCTGCTGCACTCTGCGGCGGCTGATGCGCTTGCAGCGGTTGGAGAGGAAAAGCGCCTTGTCGTCCGTCTCGGCTTCCATGCGGATGAAGAGGTATTCCCGCAGCGCCGACATGCATGCCGGGTTCAGGTAGACGATGCGCTCCTTGCTGCCCTTACCGAGGACGCGCATGCGCTTTTCCTCGAGGTCGAGCGAGGAGAGATTCAGGCCGACCAGCTCACCCAGACGAATGCCGCAGTTGAGGAACAGCGTCAGGATGCAGTAATCCCGCACCTGCTCCTTGGGGTTGTCCGTTTCGGTGAGCCGACGCAGGAGCTCGAGACTCTCGGTCAGGTTCAGGTACTTCGGGAGGGCGTGCTTCGGGCGGGAAAGCTCGAGGTTCGCGGTCGGATCGTGGTCGAGGAGCATCGCCTGCTTGTTGAGATAGCGAAAGAAGCTGCGCAGGGAAGTGCCCTTCCGGCAGCGGATCTTGTCCTTGTTGCCGCACTCACCGGCGATGAAGCTGTAGTAGTTGTGGATGTCACGCAGCGTAACGGTACGCAGATCCTCGACCGTCATGGAGCGGATGTCCGCCTGCGGGAGGAGCTCCGGGGTCACCGCCGGAATGTCGCTCCGGTAGAGCGTCAGGAAGCGAAGAAACTGTCGGATGTCCTGGTAGTACTGCCCGACGGTGCTCTTGGCAAGTCCCTTGACGACGGAGATGTGCGTGATGTAGTCATTGAGGAAATCGGGATTATCCCTGCGGTCGATCGCCATGGGGAGCGCCTCCGTTTTCTCCGGCCGGCGGAACCGGTACGCCGTATTTCTTGATGAGCATACCGAGGAAGAGCGGCTGGAAGATGTATGCCATGATGAAGCCCACGATCATGCTGATGGCAAAGGATTTCAGGAACATCAGAATGAACGGCACCGGGATGGGATTGCCGTTTTTCGCAGACATGAAGTAGGCAAGGCCGACCATCAGCAGGGTCATGACCGGCGTGTAGATCACGTCAGCGATCAGGGCGTCCATGCAGCGTCTGCCGAAGGTCTTGGGCTGGAGATGCATTTTCTCGGCGACCCTGTCGGAGAGCGGCTTGATCGGGATGATCAGGCCGATGATGAGGCTGATGATCGTGCTGGCGACAAAGCTTGCAATGAAGCCGGGCAAGTTGAAATTCCCGGAGGTAAATGTTCCGGTGAAGGACAGGAACAGGCTGAGCGTGACAGCCATCAGGATGCCCATAGTTCTTCCGATTCGTTTCATAAGACCCCTCCTTGGTGCATCAGTTGGATGCTATGATCGAGCTATGCAGCTCTTATGGGTAGTATATCATATACAGGAAGCATTTTCAAGGGTGATTTTGTGAATTTTTATGAAAATGCAGCTTGTGGAAATACGTTGAGCGATCAGAACGGGTAATCCTCATTCAGGTTCGTGATAAAGCGGTGACCGTCGAAATCATCGCGCTTCTGTTCAAACAGCAGCCGCAGGATCCCGGCAGCTTCATAGGACGAAAGCGGTGCAGGATTGTCGGGGCGTCCGTCCGTGCGGATCCAGCCGGGATGGACGCAGAAGATGTTGACCTTCCTTTCCTCTTTGAAGGTGTTGTAGAGGTTCATCGTTGCCATATTGAGGGCGGCCTTTGCCATGCCGTAGTCGAGGAGATTTGTCCGGTAGCACCGCGAGATGCTTCCGGCCTCCGAGGAGATGTTCATGATGAGCGCGGTCATGCTGCTCCGTTGCAGAAGCGGATAGAACGCCTTGATGACGCGCATGGCGCCAACGGCTGTCACATCAACGGTGCGGGCGATCAGGTCGAGATCCGCTTCAAAAAAGCCCTTGTCACAGTCGGGTGATACCGAAACGGCGTTGTTGATGAGCAGATCGAGGTGATCGAACGTTCCGGAGAGGACATCGGCGGCGGCCTGAACGGATGCGGTGCTGCTGATGTCCATTGTCAGGATGGTGAGACGCTCGCCGTACTGCGCTTTCAGAGCGTCAAGCTCTGCGCAGGGCTTGCGGATCGTGGCTGCGACCGTGTCGCCTGCTTCGAGATAGCGGAGCACCAGGTTAAAACCGAGCCCTACGGCCTTTCCGGCTCCTGTGATCATGACATGCATGGGGATCCCTCCGTTTGTATCACGTTCAGCGAGAACTGCCTGCCGGCTATCATCCCCGCTGTTTTCTCCATTATACCACAAACGTCGCCAGTTCGCAAGTTCTTTTGCCTCCAAAGCGGGGAAAAATGATCAAATATAGTGCCAAACAGACAAATACCATTGACATCTGATAGAAAAAGATGTATAATATATTTATAAAAACGTTTACGCTTTTTCGCATTCTCATGCAGATTGGAGGAATTGACATGAAGACAAGATGGATCGCATTGCTCACATCCAGCCTGATGCTGGCCACTGCGGCAGGCGTGCTGCCTGCACAAGCTGCCGATAAGCCCGCGGAGGATCCGCTCTTCGGCACGCTGCCCGACTGGGTGCCGACCGATTTTGTGGAGGCGCTCGATTTCTACAACACATACGGCAAGACCCATGTGGAGGACAATATCATCTGTCTTGTCAGACCGATGATCGATTTCAGGACGGATGACTACAATGTCGAAATGTCCGGCACCATGACCCAGATCAATACGCCTGCCGGCTCAATGCCGCAGATCTATGCACTCGAGATCCCCGAAAAGCCGGATCCCGAGGACGAGGAGGCCATGGCGGCGTACAAGGCGTACTGCGAGAAGCTGGGCAACTATACCTACGACTACAGCTTCTTTACATCCTATGAAGGCCGCAAGACGAAGGGAGTCTATGAGGTATGTCTCTATCGGGTGCTCGAGGGCTATGACCTGAACATCACATGGACGATGAAGGATGACGGCGAGGTAAAAACGACCGAGAAGTTCAGCTTCGAGAACAAGGACGGCACGACCGTTGAGACCGACATGTATGCATGGCTCCCGGACAGTGAGCCGGAGTTTGACTACTTCCTGGATACCTACAGCAACAGAGCGGCCGTGGTGGGCAATGCCGCACAGGGCGTCTATGTGGCCTATGCGGCCTCGGTGAATGCCAGCACGGGCGCATCCCTGAAAATGGAGCAGTCCGGCGAGGGCGAGCTCAAAGAAGCGTTCACCTCCAGCTGCAACCGTGTCGAGCTGATCCCCCTGGATGGCGGCGGCAACAACTACATGATCCTCTATGCGCCGACTGCGGACGGCATGGTCGATGTCACCTGGACGCTCGGCAGAGAATGGAGCGACGAGGATCCGTTTGAGTTGGTGGAGCGGAGATATGAGATCTCCGACAACTGCACGATGATCACGCCGATCAACAGGATCGACGGACCCCAGACCATCATCACGCTGCGTGATGCGGATACGGGCGATGTGATCGAACTTACGAACGTCTGCTATATCCAGGAGAAAGTGCCCGGTCAACCCTATGCCGGCGACCTGTACTATATGCGGACAAATCCCTGCACGTTCAAGAAGGAGGATATGGATACCTTTGATCCGACGCTCAGCTACTATGTACAGCTCGGGTCGGATGCCGGCTGGTACGTTGATCCGAAGTTCGAGATCACCTCACAGAAGGGAGACATCACGGAGATCACCGGCACTCTGAGATGGAGAGCGAGCGGCGATGCCGACGGCAGCGGTTCCTTCGGGCTGACTGACATCATTCTCCTGCAAAAGCATCTGCTCGGCTTGCAGAAGGCTGACATCGCCAACCCCGATTCCGTGGATTTCTATCGTGACAATGTGATCGATGTATTCGACCTCGGTATGATGAAGCGGTTATTGTTTGAGAATAAAAAGTCCGGCTATGTGGAGCCGGATGTGCCCGTGCGGTACGGCACTCCGATGTATGTGATCGCAGACGGTCTGGAGCTCCATGCGGGCCCCGATGATGCGACTGACGTCCTCGCGGTCATCCCGGAGTATGCGTCGCTCAGCGAGCTTGGCTATATGAAGGGCAATGACATCTGGGTCTACACGCAGTACCAAGGCATCTTCGGCTGGATCCGCATTATGGACGATGAGGGAAAAACGGTGGTAGATTTCGAGAAGGCTGCTGATAAACCCGTCATCTATCTGTATCCGGAGGAGGAGACAGATGTACATGTGGAGCTTGAACTGACCGGTATGGATCTCTCCACGACCTACCCGAGATACAACAACGGCTGGGATGTCACGGCTTCTCCGGACGGCTCCCTCCTGAACAAGGCGGACGGCACGCACCACAGATACCTCTTCTGGGATGCCGTGAACTGCCGCACGAGATACGACCTCTCCAAGGGCTTCTGCGTGGCAGGTGCGGACACGGAAGGCTTCCTCAAGGAGAAGCTCACCTACATGGGTCTGACCGAGGACGAAATGAACGAGTTTATCGTTTACTGGCTGCCGCGGATGGAGCACAACGCCTTCAACCTCATCACCTTCCAGGGCGAGGCCTACACCAACGCCGCAAAGCTCACCATCACCCCGGCGCCGGACAGTCTCTGCCGCATCTTCATGGTCTATGTACCGCTTGAAAACGCTGTGGAGATCGAGCCGCAGGAGCTCCCGACCTTTGAACGCAAGGGCTTTGCCGTTGTGGAATGGGGCGGCTCCGAGCTCGGATAAGCATTTACCCAAAAGCACTCCTTCGGGGATCCCGAGTGAGTGCTTTTTGTTGACGGGGTATGGGATCTGCCGGGAGCGAGATTAAAAGTGTTCGTCTATATGCACAAATGCCGGTAGATAATCAAACGAAATGTGTCGAATTTGTAGAAGATGATAGGCAAAAAGTAATAAACTCTTGCTTTTTTTGTTTTAAATGTTGTACAATAATAATAGAATGGACAGCGTGGATGAGGATCGTATGTGAAAGGACGATACAGACGAACCAGATCTATCTACATGGAGGTGCAGAGAATGCGTACAAACATCGAGAATGACCGCGTGATCGTGTTCAGCGAGGGACGGATCGACTCAACGAACGCCGCAGCGTTCGGCAAGGAACTGGAGGAGATCGCGGCTGCGAACCCGGGCAGAGAGCTTGTGATCGACGCCGAGGAGCTGGAGTATATTTCCAGTGCCGGACTGCGTGTGCTGTTGCAGCTGCTGAAAAAGCAGAACGATCAGCTCGAGGTGAGAAATGTCACGCTCGAGGTCTATGAGATCATGGATATGACGGGCTTTACCGACCTGATGCAGGTCACCAAGAGACTGCGGAAGTTCAGTGTAGAGGACTGTGAAGAGATCGGCCGCGGCGCGGTCGGGACGGTGTACCGTGTGGATGATGATACCATCGTCAAGGTGTATGAGGAGCCGGACTGCCTGCCGATGATCGAGAACGAGCAGAAACGCGCTAAGCAGGCCTTCCTGAAGGGCATTCCCACGGCCATCTCCTATGATGTGGTGAAGGTTGGCGACAAGTACGGCTCCGTATTTGAACTGCTCAGAGCCAAGACTTTCAACGATCTGATCATCGAGCAGCCGGAGAACCGGGAAGCGATCGTGCAGCGCTATGTCCGTTTTATCCGGAACATCCACGAGGTGGAGGCCGAGCGCGGAGAGCTCCCGGATGCGCGGAATGTCTTTCTGGACTATCTTGCGCAGATGAAAGACCTGCTCGGCGAGGCACTTTATGCACGGCTGCGGGAGCTGTTTGCCGCGATGGATGAGAATCTGCACATCGTTCACGGCGACTTGCAGATGAAAAATGTCATGCTCAGCGGAGATGAGCCGCTGCTGATCGACATGGACACGCTCAGCGTCGGTGATCCTGTGTTCGATCTGATGGGGCTGTGTGTCACCTATCGGCTTTACAACGAGGATGAGCCGGAAAATGCCATGAGCTTCCTCGGCATCACAGTAGAGATGGCGGACTATATCTGGCAGAACACGCTGACAGGGTATTTCGAGGGGATGGATGCGGCGCAGATCGCCCAGGCTGAGGACAGGATCCGGCTTGTGGCAAATGTGCGGTTCCTGCACCTCGTGGGGATCCTCGGGATCACCAAGCCGGAGCTGAAACAGATCCGGGTCGATCATGCACTTGCGCATCTGCGTGAGCTGATCGAACGTGTGGATCGGCTTGCGGTCGGCAGAGAATAAGGCATCCCAATGACAACGGAAAGGATAGCTGTGCTTGGAGGCGCAGCTAACCTTTTTGTGTGGGATGGGTCTCCAGGATCCGTCCGTCGGAGAGGGTAACGATCCTGCCGGAGCGGCCTGCGCATTCGGCAGAGTGTGTGACCATGAGGATCGTGATGCCCTTCTCCTGGTTGATGCGGCTGAACAGTTCCATTGTCGGGCGTATCCAGCTCGCCGAGCAGATACAGCAGCGTGGACTTGTCGCTGCCGGAGGCGCCCATCAGCGAGATGAATTCGCCCTTTCCGATGGTCAGGGAGACATCGTGCAGCACCTGTGTGCGGTTGTCTTTCTCACCGAAGCTCTTGTTCCGTTTTCTCAATGTTGCTTGAGGTTTTCAGTTTTGTTCAGGGTTAGGGCAGCAAAGCAAAAGAGAGGGCGGATCCTGATCCGTCCTCTGCACATAAGCGTCATAGAATGATGCCGTAGGGCTGCCCGATGCGGACGGGGAGC
>JAGADP010000009.1 GCA_017828885.1 Oscillospiraceae bacterium
CCGTACTGCCAGTCCGACTGCATGCTGAGCACACGTCCCATGACAAGGTTGTCCGGGGCGGTGAAGCTGTCGATGACCGTGAAGATCAGACAGGCAAGGATCATCGGCGACACATAGGGCAGCGTGATCTTCCAGAAGTACTCCCATGCGGTCGCGCCCTCCATCTGCGCCGCCTCCCGGGCGGAGGTCGGGATATTCTGGAGCGCCGCTAAGAAGATGAGGATCTGGATGCCGGCATTCCACACGATGCCGAAGATGTTGTTCGACACCGCCTCCACGGCCGTCTGCATGTGGTCATTCAGGCCATAGATGCCGAGGAACTGGAACAGCTCCCCCATGAGGTCGGTCGAGAACATCGTCGAGAACTGCCCCGCGCTGCTGGCGCCGGATCGGGAAATATCGCCGTTGATGATGTTGTACACCGGCCCCGTTGCGATGATGACGGGCAAAAAGAACACCGCCCGCGCAAACGTCCGCCCCTTGAACTTCTGGTTCAGGATGACGGCAATGAACAGCGAGAAGATCAGGATGAGCGGCGTTTTCCACGTCGTTTCCCACAGAACACTTGCCAGATAGCGGGAATAGTACTGATCTCCGCCAAAGACATAGGCGTAGTTTTTCAGCCCGACCCATTCGCCCTGGGGGCCGCCGACCTCCGGGGTGACGTTCATGAAGGAGTACATCAGCGAATTGAGCAGCGGATACAGGAACCAGATCACCGTACCCACGAACCACAGCGCGATGAAGCCGTAGCCGTAGAGTGCCTTGCGGCGCTCGTAGGGCATTTTTACCACGCGCTTTTCCTTCTTTTTGGAGGCAGGCTTTGCCGGAGCTGCCGGCTCTGTCTGCACGTCCTTTGCTTCGGTCTCACTCATTGACCGGCACCTCCTTTCTCTCCGAGCGTCCATGTCTTGCCGTCGGAGGTGATGGTTTTATTGGCATAGTCCACCGTGATCTCCGTGCCGTTTTCGTAGGTCGTCACGGAAGTATCGCCGTCGCGGACATAGCCTGTGATCGTCTGGTCGCTCACGCCGGAGAGTACTTCCCTGGCGATGCGGTATTCCGCCGCCGCCGTATCCGTCCAGAAGGCGTAATGCGAGTAGAAGTATTTGTCAAGATCCGTGTCCTTGAGGTCGCTGGCCTCGGCATAGATCATGTCAAATGCCGGGTCGCAGCCCGTTGCCATGGATGTCAGGAACGCCGCATCGCTGTCGGCGCTGCCATTGATCGCCGTGCCGGAGTATGGTAAAAGCCCGTGCAGGACGATCTGATAGAATGGGATGTCCTCATCGAACACATCGAACTGGCTTGACTGCAAAGGCGCATCCGTGATGCGGTCGGCATAGGGGAACGCATAGGCCGCGCAGGTATCCGCCAGCACGCTCACGCCCGCATCGCGGACGGTGCCGTAGCTCTCCTGCAAGGTATGCATGGTGTCCTCACGCCCCATGTTCTGCTTGCCGTAATCGCCCCAGAGGGTCGAGGTCATCTCACCGAAGCAGACGCCGCCGATCTTCTGCTTGCTGTAATTCTGCGCCAGCTTGCTGTACACGCCGGAGAATGCACCGGGCGAGAGCAGCGGGGTGGTCTTTTTGTTCGTATCCTGTACGCCGTAGGACAGCGTATAGCTTGGCTGACGGGAATAGGCGTTGGAAATGCGGATCGCCGTGTCAAAGAAGCTGCTGTAGCCGTTGCCGGATCGGAACACCTTGTTGTTGACGGCCGGATAGAAGCTGTCGCCCTGCTCCGCCAGATAGCTGCTCAGCCGGTCAAAGGCGCTGCTGCCGCCGAGCGTTCCGGAGGGGGCAGCCTTGTTGTCCACCTTGCCGGAAATGCCCTCGTTCGTCCAGTTGTTGTAGACGACGACCATCTTGTCCACGCCGCCGTCATGCAGCCCGGAGACGATCGTTTTCGCCTGGTCAAAGCTTGTCATGGCAGTCTTCATCGTCACGGGGATGCCCAGCACGGAGCGCTTCTTCATGCAGCCGCCGTAGAGGTCGAGGTACAGCTCCGCCGTATCCGGCTGCGTTTTCGTCTGCACGTTCTTCACATCGGTCAGGTAGCTGCGGTAGGTCCCGGCGATGTCCATGTAGCCCGTCTCCGGCTCTGTTTCAAGGGGATAGTACCGCACACGGATCTCCTCCGCCTTGATCGGTCCCTCCTCGAATACAGTCAGTGTGCCATAGTCGCCGGACATATAGAACGTATCCGAGCCGCGGAGCTGGTAATTGAACGAGCAGATGTTATAGCTGCTCAGGGACTGCCCGCTGACGCTCGCATTGAGGGTCATGTTGCCGTCGCCCTTCTCCACGATGACCGCCATCGCATTGTTTTGCTTCACGATGCCATAGACCGGCATCAAAATCTCCTCGGTCACGGCGGGCTTGGTCGTCGCCACCATCGTGATGTCACGCCCATAGACACGGGCGGAATAGCTCTTGGCGGCGGTCTTGCCGTTGTTGAAGCGGATGAGCGCCCCGCAGCCGTCCGGGATGACGAAATAGCCCTCCTCCTCCGGCGATGCAGCGCCAAAGCTGCCCATCAGCGTGAGCTGCGTGGCAGAGATGCCCTGCGCGGCCTTGCTTTCCTTGATGTCTGCCGTCTTGACACTCACCGCAAGATGATCGTCCTCGAGCCGGTAGGACACCGGGATGGTGATGCCCACCTTGGTGAAGGCATAGGTCACCGTGATGCCGTCAGAGAGCGTTTTCACCGATATTTCGGACTGGTTCCGGGAGCGGAGATTGCTCACGCCCCGGCTCGTGGCATCGCCGTAGGTCAGCACTGCAGCGGATTGCAGGTCATTCACGATCGTGCGGGTGGCTTTGGTATCGCGGTTGGCTTCGAGCGGGCTCGACCACCAGACATAGCCGTTTGCCTTGTTCTCGAGACCGATCAGCGCGGTATCTTCATCATAATACAGCTTCAGCTTGTCATTCTCGGCACCCTGCTGCACGCAGTAATAGACCTGATCGCAGGCCGTATTCAGCAGCGCATGGTACTGCTTGTCGGCGGAGACGAATGCCGTCCCCTCCCCTGCTGCGGTGCCTTTTTTCATCGTGGCACGGACGGATTTGTAATCCGTGCTGTAGAGCTCGAGCGTCTCCTTGTCCTTGGTCAGGAAGAGGTACTCGCTGTCAAGGGTCGATACACGGTAGCGGAGGCGGTTGACCTTCGTCTGCTCCGCATTCAGGAACACGAGGTAATGCCCCGCATCGCTGAAATAGATGACCTCCTCCTTGCTCTTGCCGATCTGGTCGAGCATGGCGGCCATCTTGTGGGTCTCGGTGTCGATCAGCGCCAGCTCCACGGGTTTCAGGTGCTTTTCCAGCTCCTTCTTCGCGGCCTTTGCCTCGTCCTCATCGGAATACTGCTTGGCAGTTGCAGCTTCGATCTTGTCCTTATAGTCCTCCGGCCGGAGATACACCGCATAGCCGTCGCATTCCCCGACAGGCGTCAGGAACTGCTCGACCTCCTCCACGGTGCAGAGAAATTCCTCCGCTTCTTCCTGGACGGAGACCTTCTCGCTTTCCTCCGCCGATTCTTCGGCGCCATCTTCGGAGGGCGTTTCCTCTGCGGCGGTCTCTACAGCCGTTTCCTCCTCGTCCTCCGCCATAGCCGGCAGGCTCATTGGTACGAGCAGCGCCGCCGCAAGCAGGAGCGCAAGGATGTAGTTTTTCTTCTTCATCCGATCACCGCCTTATACCTTGATCCGGTAGAAGATCTCTGTGCAGATCGAGTAGAAGAACACATAGACCTGCTGGAACAGAGACAGCAGCAGCACCAGAAGGAAGAGCATGACCGCCATTGCCGCAATGGTGAGCAGAATGGCAGCGATCGTCTTGATGATCGAGTACTGGTGTACGGACTTGATGGCAGAGAATACCAGCACCGCGCTCCACAGCAGCCCGATATAGTAGACTGCATCAATGAATACAGCTTCATCCCGGATCAGAACATGCGACAGAAGCACCTCGATGTACATGCTCGCCACATACGGGATCAGCGCATAGGCACTGTAGATGTAGATATTACGCATCGTCCCCTCGCCGTCGAGGAGCGTACACACCGCCCAGTTGCCCACGACCCATGTCAGAAACACCACGACCGTCTGTACAAAGAACGGAATGACGTTGAACATCTTGTCGTTTGAAGGGTGGAACTGGAAGCCGTAGAGCCGCTCACTGAAAATGGCCGCGATAAACCAGAGTAGCACAATGCCCGTGGCGATCTTCATCGAGCCGGCCTTCTTCCAGCGCATGTCCTCAAAGCCCTCCATCGGGTGGGTGACAGCGTGCTTGACCCACTGCCTGTTGGTCAGATCCATCATAGCCGGTCACTCCTCCTCTCCTGGACTTGCCTTGGTGATGTCGTATTCGGCATTCGGCTTGTGGTGTTTTTTCACGTACCAGCTCAGCAGCAAAATGCCCACAATGATCAGCACGATCCCGATCGTGAGCTGCGTCAGATGCTCGCTGAGCCACTCCTGCCGGTAGCCCTCAAACGCCTTGTTGTAGCGGGAGGACGAATCACCGAGCTTGGCGTATTTCATGGATTCCTTGTAATTGCCCTGCACGAGATACCCCGCCGAGATGCCTAAAAATGCACGGCGGTAGTTGCCGTCATATTGCAGCACCCGGAACCACGGCTCGAGGGCTTCCTCATAGTAGCCGTCGTTGTAGAGCGTCGTCGCTTCATGTACGGTCGCGCCGAAATCCGTCTCCTCGAACACGGTCACGGTATTCTTGCGGGAATCGAGCACGAG